>JAGCCY010000229.1 GCA_017651385.1 Lachnospiraceae bacterium | reverse complement strand
CGCCCGATCCTATCCCGTAAAGAGACTGAAGCACCTGCATGCCTTTTCCGTCCGCATATGCCTCGGGATTGAGCCACGCCTGGATCCTTTCCAAACGGAAGCTTAAGGATGCGGGAAGATGTCCCGAAACAACAAGCAAGACCGCCAATACACAGACGGCAAAAAACGATGTGAGTGCTATCTTGGCCCACATGTTCTTTCTTTCACTTACGATTATCATGATTATGGGAATAAGCCCTATGATAAGGGCGGAACTTAGGTTGTCGGTAAGAAAATAAATAAGCGCACATATTATGCCCGTGGGGATCATCGGAAACCAGAAACCTTTCCAGCCGGCACGGACTTTGGGCCCCATTTTTGATAAAAGCGAGGCCACGAATATTATGACACATAACTTACAGATCTCTGCGGGCTGAATGGAAAGAGAGCCGAAACGGAGCCATCTTTTCGCACCGTTTGCCGTATATCCCAAAGGCGTAAGTATAAGAAGGATACTCACAAGACCGAACAGGTATGCCGGTCCCGCAAGCTTTTTATATACCCCGTAAGGAAACAAAGCCGCTAAGGCCATGACAACGATTCCCACGGCAACGGATATAAGCTGCCTTTTAAGATAATAAAGACTGTCTCCGTCAAAATCCAGAGAAGCGGAATAAGAGCTTGTGGAATATACCATTACAAGCCCGAACGCCAAAAGAAAGAGCACTATGAAAAGGAGTGAAAAATCAAAATACCTTTTATTTATTCTTTCCTGCTTATTCTCCATAATTCTCCGACTAGATATTGATAAACAAAAGACAGAAAGCACATATAACCATTGTAACTATTGTAAATACGCATACAACCTTGGTCTCGCTCCAGCCTCCGAGCTCAAAATGATGATGGATCGGAGCCATCCTGAAAACACGTTTTCCGTGTGTGATCTTAAAATACGAAACCTGTATTATAACGCTTAAAACTTCCGCAAAATAGATAAGACAGATAAACGGAAGATAAAATTCGAGATTAAGGATATGGGCCACCGCTACCACAAATCCGCCAAGAGCAAGCGAGCCGGTATCGCCCATAAACACTTTGGCTTTGTTGACATTATACAATAAAAAGCCCATAAGTGCGCCAAACATGACTGCGGAAGCTGTACTTGCAAAAGGAGCATACATCTTTCCCACGACAAACAAAAATGCACATATCGCGGCAGTCACACTTGCCTCAAGTCCGTCAACTCCGTCGGTAAAGTTGGAACCGTTGACCGTACCGATGACGATAAATGCAAGTATCGGGATCCCGATCCAGCCAAGCGTTGCGTATCCGGTAGTAAACGGGATAAGAAACCTGAATTCACCGCCTGCTTTAAAATAACAAAGTACCGAATATGCTGCCGCCACCACTATCTGAAGTGCCATCTTCTGTGCGGGTGTAAGCCCTTCGGATCTTTTGAGCACAACTTTTATGAAGTCATCCACAAAGCCGACAACGGCAAAACCTATCGTTAAAAACAAAACGGGTAAAAGTCCGGGTTCTTTAAAAGAAACCACCGTAAAGACCGTTATGAAAGGTATTAAAAAGATAAATGCTCCCATCGTGGGAGTTCCTGTCTTTTTAAGGTGCGATTCGGGGCCGTCTTCTCTCTCTGTCTGTCCGGCTTTTATCCTTCTTAATACCGGTATTACGACCGGGCCCAAAACAGCGCTTAACAAAAAAGCCGCAAGCCCGGAAATTATTTCTGTATTTGTCATGGAGTATTTCCTTCCTGTGCCCTTTCCTTGGCTTCATCCGACAGGTCAACGGTCGGATCCGGCGTGTCCGCACTGCCGTCTCCCGCATCGTCCACTGCGGTTTCGATCCTTCCGGTAAGTACCGAAAGTTCAAGTTCGCTAAGTTCCTCTATATCTTCGTCCGAAAGCTCTTCGGTCATCGGAATGTTAAGATACGGAAGTATATCGGTAAGGATCGCTTTGGATAATATTGTCGCATACTTTGCGTCTTCCTGCATTGCCACGTTCGGCCTGTCTATAACAACATAACAGATAATCTCGGGATTGTCAGCGGGAGCATGGCTTATAAAGGAAACAACATATTCGTGGTTTCCTCGGGGAAGTGTCTCCGCAGTCCCGGTCTTTCCGCCGATAGCATATCCTGCGGGTTTTGCTCTCCAGCCCGTACCTTCAGTTACGACTGCGTTACAGTAATCCAGTAGCTTGTCGGAGGTCGAATTGCTTACAACCTGTTTGATAAGCCTCGGCTCCACATTTTTGACGACCGTACCGGTAGGACTCAATATCTTTGATACAACATGGGGCTCATAATAATAGCCGCCGTTTACCAAAGCGGCATAGCCCGCACACATCTGTATCATGGATACATTAAAGCCCTGACCGAACGAAGCGGTAGCAAGTTCGGTCTCGCCAAGTGTTCTGTCGGTAAACACAAGATTCGCGGTTCTCGCTTCACCGGCAAGATCTATATTTGTCTTAAGACCGAGATTGTATATACCCTGATACTGAAGGAATATTTCAGGTCCTATGGTCTCTGCCATATGCATAAGTGCAACGTTACATGACTTTGCCACCGCTCCTCTTACGGAGAGTGTACCGTCACCCAGCGTATTATGACAATGGATCTCATGATCGCCGTATTTAAGCGAACCGTAGCAAGTATAGCTTTCATTGCCCGTAAGCCGCCCCGTCTCAAGGCCCATACCTACTGTAAAGGGCTTCATAACGGAACCCGGCTCATATGTATCGGAAATGCAGAAGTTCTTCCACAGTGCATCACAGGCATCCTTGTATGTGCCGTCTTCCTGCATCTGTTTAACCTGCTCGTCCGTATAGAGGATCGAGAGATCTTCCGTATTGTTAAGGTCAAAATTGGGAAAGCTTGCCATGGCGAGTATCTCACCGCTGTTGGCCCTCATCACTATACAGCCTATATTGTTGGCACCCCACCCTGCGCGCGCGTTGTCTTTGTATTCTTCGGCAAATTCCCTTAAATGCTTTTCGACCATAAGCTGGACGTTTGCATCAAGTGTCGTAACAAGCGTATCACCGTCAACTGCGGGGATGGTCGTGATCTCGACCGTCGTCTCGTCACTTAAAAATCCGTATTTTCTGCCCGCGGTACCGGTAAGGATATCGTTGTAATACTGTTCAAGGCCGTACGAGGCCATGCCCTCACTCTTTGAAAAACCGATAACATCACATGCAAGCGTGCTCTGCGGATAATCTCTTACATAATATTTTTCAAACCAGACGCCTGTAATATTCTTATTATAGAGGCTGTTGTCGGCGTTATCTTCGGCAGGCTTTGTGGTATAGGCGGTAAAATGGATCATCTCATCATATGTAATGCCCTTCTTTACCACATAATATCTTGAATTCGGCACGTCTTTGATATATGAACGTATGGCATTTTCATCGACTCCGAATATATTGACGAGCGTCCTTATCGTTTCGTTTGAAGGAGTGGTGTTCTTTGCAAGTTCATCCGCATCAAGCAAAGCCCTTACATCCAAGATCACATTGTAATTTTCCTTGCTGGCCGCAAGAACGGTGCCGTTACAGTCCACGATCTCGCCGCGCTTTGCGGCTATGGGCTGTGAATCGTATGCCTGCTGAGAAAGAATGCGCTGCTGGTATTCGTTGTTGTTTTCTTTTGTTATGAATATGACTCTTAAGCCCAAACCAACAAAAGCCAGGAGTACTATCATAAATAATACTCCCAGCCTGTTTGATACGATTCTGCTCTGATTTTTCTTTGCCGCTCTTCTTATTGCCCTGCGGCCGTTATCATCTTTATTCAAAACCTGACACCCAGCTAATCAGTTATATCCTGAAGTTGTCTTACGTAATCGCTGTTTTCTCTTGTGTATGTAATGACCTGATTTTCATCGGCGTATACCATACCGAGTTCTTCGACCGCGATCCTTTTTACCTCTTCAAGATCAACCGCATTAACCATTTTACTATACTCATCATCATTTGCAAGCGTCAAATTGTTGAGTTCGACTTCGTATGCGCTTATGCGGTCAACGGAGGCATTTATCTCCGCCTGAAGTTTTATATAGGATATAAGTGAGTATCCGAAACAAAAGAACGCAGCACACAAAAATGCGATATAGAGAAAACTCATATGCATCTTTTTCTGGCGTTTCTTTTCGCCTTCCATCTCACGAAGGGTTCTGTGCGTAGGTTCGGCAAATACCGCCGTCCTTACATCGATCTTTCTTGCTTCCGCTCCTCTTACGTATGTGTTCTTCATTGCATTCTCCCTTGTCGTCCCTGACTGTTACTTCCTCTCGAATACTCTTAACTTTGCACTCTTTGATCTTGAGTTTTCCGAAAGTTCCTTCTCCGAAGGAACTATTGGCTTTTTGTTTACGTTGAATCCTTTAGGAACATTGCCGCACACGCAGACCGGAAAGTTTTTCGGGCATGTGCACGGGTTTTCGTTCTTTCTGAATAATGTTTTTACTATCCTGTCCTCCAGCGAATGGAAGGTTATCACCGCCATCCTGCCGCCGGGATTTAGGAAATCGATCATCTCATCGATCGAATCCCTTAAGACATCAAGTTCGTGATTACATTCGATCCTTATCGCCTGAAAGGTCCTTTTGGACGGGTGTCCGCCCGTGGCTCTTATCTTGGCGGGGATCGCCGCTTTGATGATGTCGTTCAATTCGTATGTGGTCTCTATAGGTTTATCAGCTCTCGCCTCGCATATATGCTTAGCGATGTTGGCTGCAAAATTATCTTCCCCATAATCCCTGATAATCCTGCACAGATCCTTTTGTGAATATGTGTTGATTATCTCTTTTGCCGTAAGGCGTTGTCTTTGGTCCATCCGCATGTCAAGAGGAGAGTCGCTTTTGTAGGAAAAACCTCTTTCCTCTGTATCGAGCTGATAAGAACTGACGCCCAGATCAAGGAGTATCCCGTCGACTCCGGTAACGCCCAAATCCTTTAGATTTTTAATGGCGTCCTTGTAATTTGTGCGGATAATGGTGACCTT
>JAGCCY010000228.1 GCA_017651385.1 Lachnospiraceae bacterium | reverse complement strand
TCCTTATCGGCATTGTCGCTCATATGGGACTCGTCTATCGCAAAATGCTGGAGTTTGGTGACCCCGTCCACAAGATGGCCCACATCTTCACCGAAAAGTTCCACTATCTCTTCTTTTGTAAAAATGGTATCTTCAACAACATCATGAAGCAGTCCCGCAACTATGGTCTCCTTGTCAAGCTCAAGGTCTGCCAGGATGATAGCGACATACAAAGGGTGTATGATATAAGGCTCTCCGGACTTTCTGACCTGTCCCTCATGAGCCTGATCCGCGGTCTTATAGGCGCGTTCAATGATGGAAATATCATCCGAAGGATGGTATTTCCGGACACGGTTAATCAAGTCCGCATACAGTTCGTCGGGACTTAAATATTCATCCAGTGATTCAATTCGTCCGTCATCAATGACAAATTCCGTATCCATGTCCGTACTCATCGAAACCTCTTAACGATCATTTACCTTCATAAGTGATGGCAGAATATAAAGGATATTTCTTTATCCTCTCCCTGCCCTTAAGGCCTGCAAGTTCCATAAGGACCACAACGCCCACAACTTCTCCGCCCAAAGATTCCACAAGCTTTATCATGGCCTCTGTGGTGCCGCCGGTTGCGATAAGGTCGTCAACGATGAGGACCTTCTGACCGGGTTTTACGGAATCCTTGTGCAGTTCTATCGTAGCTGTACCGTATTCAAGCGCATATTCCTGTGAAACGGTCTCACAGGGAAGCTTGCCCTTCTTACGGATAAGTACAAAGGGCTTATGATTTATATATGCAAGAGGAGTACCGAATATAAACCCTCTTGATTCGGGGCCTGCCACAACGTCATAATCGATACCTTTTATAAGACCGTTCATCGTATCGATCGCAAGACCTAAACCGTCCGCATCCTGCAGAACGCTCGTTATATCCCTGAATATGATCCCGGGTTCCGGAAAATCGGGAATGCTTCTTACATATTCTTCAAGTTTTTTCATCTTATATATCCTCCCAAACACTAAATATAGTATATAAAAACGAATTTGGTATCATTATATATTCATTCTTTTTTGAAGTAAAGCAAAAATAAATACCGCAGGTTATTATTCCTGCGGTATTTTTCGACATATTGCGGTTAACCTATCTTGATAATGAATTTTACGCCTTCTTTTTGCTCTTCGCTTTCGGTATAACCCGTGTATGAGTGAGATACTTCTGATACGGCGTTAAGCCTGTCTATCGTGTTTCCGAGGCCGTTCTTTAAAAGTTCCGTGATCTTGCTTATTCCTTCGTCGTTAAACTTGTTAAGACCGTCCACGACCTGTCCTTCTCCTTCTTTAAGGGCGCTTACCGCTTTGATGACATCGGGCATTGCGTTGTTTAACTCATGAGCTCCCTCACATGCCTTCGATACACCGTTTGTATATTCGTTGATGCCGTTATAAAAGACTCTGTATGAATCAAGCCGGCCCTTAAGATCTTCTATCTCTTTTACGCCTTCGCTTACTTTAGCTTTCCCCGCATCGATCTTTGAAGTCACCTCGGGGCTTTGCATATACTGTCCCACAAGGACGCCTATCTGTTCTTCTGTCTTTGAATCTATCGTCGATGTGATCTGATCCGAAGCCATCTGCTCATTTATCTTTGACTCGATCAATGCCTTGATCTGGTCGCTGTTCATTTGGGCTTCTGTATTTGAATCGATCTGTGCCCTGACCGCATCACTTTCCATCTGCTCGGAAAGCTTTTCATCGATCGTTTCATTGTAATCCTCTTCGGTAAGCATTCCCGCTGCTATGAGCTCCCCGGGTGTATGACCGTATTGTTCTTCTATGCCCGCATCAACGGCGCTCTTTACCATCGGTCTTACATTTTCTTTTACGGCTTCTGTCACGCCTGCTTCGACCTGAGCCTTTACCGCTTTGTTCACTCCGTCGGTTACCTGTTCTTTTACCGCCTCGGTGACAGCATCCTTAACCTGTGCCTCATTGGCTCTTACCTTACTCTCCACTTCCTTTTGTGCGGTACCGTATACATCCGTACCGTTTAAGGAATTGATGGCGCCGGTAAGTTTTTCGTCATAATTGTCTATAGTTAAAGTGCCTACATTTAATCCTGCTGCCTCAAGCCCGCTCTGTGCCTGCTTAAGAAGTGAATTGAACACATCTTCAGACCCCTTTACGAGTGCGGCATTGTTTGATGTGAGCGTATCAAGTCCCACCGTGAGCTCGTTCATGCCTGTACTTAAAGTGTTGACGCCCTTAAGCAGCTCATCAAGTCCGTCGTAAAGCTTGCTTGAACCGTCCGTTAACGCATTCATCGCATCCGTGATCTTTGTGACCGCTTCGTCAACGTCGGTAAGCGAATCACCCGCACTTACATCTATCGCATTGAATATGCTGTTCGATACGGCCATATAGATATCGGGAGCCTTGTAGCAGTCCGTATCGGCTTCGATCTCTATATATTCGGGTATATCCGTATCAATATCTTCCGTACCCGAGATATCGTTTTTGACCTTATCAAGATCCAGGTCCTCTTTAAGACCCGGGAATGCAACGCCCACAACCGCGTATCTTAAACCGTCCAAAGTAACCTTGCCCGAAGATACGGTTACATTTTTAAACGTATCTCCGTCCATTGCGGTTATGAGTGCGGCTCCGAAAGGAACATAGATCTTCTCATTCTTTCCGCCTATCATCTTCATCTCATATTTAAGAGGCGTATAGTCGCATCTGATCTTTATATGTCCCTTTGCATTGTCAAGTTCACCGGCAGTGACTTCTTTTCCGTCAAGATAATAGGTCATCTTAATACCTACGGGAAGATCTTCCTTTGAAAGTTCTCCGTTTTCGTTTCCTTCTTCTATAAGGATACTGTCCATGACCTTATCTACCTTACCGTCCTTATCGGTAAATACATATACGACTTCATCGCTAAGTCCGGCTTTGACGGCATCATCCGTATCGGTACCGCCTGCATTATCGGTATTTGAACATACCGTATTGACTGTTTCAAAGTTCATTTCATCATCGAGTGCACCTGCCGTGGCGTTAATGCTTACAAGTGCGGTCGTGGTTGCGATCGCTAAAACCGCTGCCATCGTTTTAATCGTTCTTTTCTTCATTTTTATCACGCCTCTTTTCTTTTTATCATGTCAAACGTAGTTATATTTATAAACTTATCAAGCAGCATAAGTAATGCCGGCAAAACAAAGATAACAGATACCATGCTTATGATCGCGCCCCTCGCCATCAGCATGCACATCGAACTTATCACGTCGATGTTTGAATAAACGGCCACGCCGAAGGTTGCTGCGAAAAGCCCCATGCCGCTTACTATGATCGAAGGGATCGAAGTGGTAAGCGCTGTGTGTACGGAATCCTTTTTGCTCTTTCCGCTTATCCTTTCCGCCTTGTATCTGGTAGTCATAAGTATCGCATAGTCGACCGTTGCACCAAGCTGGATGGTACTTATGCATATGGGTGCGATAAACGGAAGTCTCTGACCCATGTAATGCGGAAGTCCCAAGTTAACAAAGATCGCAAATTCGATGACCGATATAAGGATGAAAGGAAGCGATACACTCTTTTCGACCAAAAGGATGATCACGAATATCGCTACGATCGATACGGCATTTACGACCTTAAAATCGTGGTCGGTGGTCTCTATCATATCCTTCATGCAGGGTGCTTCACCGATTATCATTCCGCCTCTGTCGTACTTTTTAAGGATATTATTAAGACTGTCTATCTGTTCGTTTACCTTGTCGCTTGCAACGGCGTATTCCGAATTGATAAGTACAAGCCTGTAATTGTCGCTTTCAAGCATTTCCTTAACGGAATCAGGGATCATCTCCTCAGGAACTGCAGAACCCAGTACCGATTCAAGTCCGATCACCTTGTCGACGCCTTCAACCTCTTCCATTTCGCCCAACATGGCTCTTACGTCCTTTTGAGGAACATCCGTATCTACCAGGAGCATATGCGTCGAAGCCACTCCGAAGGTATCCGAAAGTTTCCTGTTTGCGATCGCAACCTCCATATCATCGGGAATACACTGTCCCATATCGTAGTAGACTTCTTTCTGAGTGTTTGAATATCCGAAGTATGCGGGGATCGTAAGTGCCGCAAATATGATGAGAAGTACCGGGAATATCTTTAAAAGTTTTCCCGAAAACTTATCCGTCTTTGGTATGAACGACTTGTGCCTTGTCTTTAAAAGCGGCTTATCAAGCAAAAGGATCAGTGACGGAAGGATAGTCACGCAGGCAATAACACCTAAGAAAACACCTTTTGCCATAACAATGCCCAGGTCCTTACCGAGTGTAAAACTCATAAAGCAAAGCGCTATGAAACCGGCTATCGTGGTCACTGAGCTTCCGACGACCGAAGTCAGCGTATCCTTTATGGCCAGGACCATTGCTTCCTTATGGTCGCTTTCCGTTGTAAGCTTTTCATTGTACGAGTTACATAAGAATATCGAATAGTCCATTGTAACAGCGAGCTGAAGCACTGCCGAAAGGGCTTTGGTGATATATGATATCTCACCCATGAATACATTGCTTCCGAGGTTATAGGCTATAGCCATTCCTATGCTTGCAAGGAACACAAGCGGTATGAGCCAGCCGTCTAAAAGGAGCATCATCGCGATCGTTGCAAGTAAGACCGCTATGCCTACATACACCAGCTCTTCTTTTTCACAAAGCGCCTTAAGATCCGTTACCAGGGCTGACATGCCGGACACAAAGCAGTTGCTTCCGGTTATGCTCCTTATCTCTCTTATCGCATCCATCGTCACATCTGCCGACGTGGAACTGTCAAAGAACACGGCGATCATCGTATCGTCGCCTTCGTTGAACATTGAATAGACTTCGTCGGGCAAAAGCTCCATCGGTATATCCACGTTGAAAAACGAGTCATACCATAAAACGGTATCCACGTGTTCAACATTCCTTATCTCATCGGCGAGTTTTTTGACATCGTTCTTTTCCATGCCTTCGACAACGATAAAGGAAAAAGCTCCCTTGCCGAACTCATCCATTAAGATGTCCTGACCCTTAACTGTCTCCATATCATCGGGAAGATATGTGAGCATATCGTAATTGATCCTTGTCTTTGACAATCCTATAAAGGAAAAGAACAAAAGTATCAAAGAAACGATCAGTATCAAAAATCTCGATCTGACTACTCCTCTTGCAAATTTCATATTTCTCTCCACCTGCCTTCTGTCATCTTTTCTTCATGCCTCTGATGATCGATGATCTTGACGGCACTTAAGACCGTCACAAGACTCATGATCCCGTCCGATACAAAAGCTATCGATAAAAGCTTGATAAGTATCGCGCTTCCTTCACCCGGACGGATCAGAAGCATGAACCCTATCACTCCCGTAAGTATCGCTATCGAAAGTATCATCCACCATGTGTGGATACCGAAGGCTTTTGCGTCGAGCG
>JAGCCY010000227.1 GCA_017651385.1 Lachnospiraceae bacterium | reverse complement strand
TGTAATTAAATAAAACATCGTTTTCGATTATCTCTTCTTCAAAATGATAGTTATCCTAGAGATCCTCAAGCAAGAACGTCAATTCTCCGTCATGGGTCGCAGCGAACGTAACACAGTTGATATTCGAAAGATATCTCAATATCTCGGTACTTGCGGCTATACGCTCGACCGTGTTTGTGCCTCTTAAGACCTCATCCACAAAGCACAGGATACGCTTATCGGGATTTTGGGAAGCATAATCGATTATTCTTTTAACGGCTTTGATCTCGACCATAAAATAACTGTCTTTTCCGCCAAGATCGTCTCTTAATGACATCGATGAAAAAACGGAAAAAGAAGGCGCCTCATATTCGGAAGCAAATGCCGTATTTAAATTCTGGGCAAAGATAACGTTTATAAGAACAGTCTTTAAGAATGTCGACTTTCCCGAAGCGTTTGAACCCGTTATAAGAACGCCTTTATCGGCCTTTATCGAGTTTTTAACCGGATCCTCTATCAAAGGATGATAACCTTCCTTAACGGAAAGGACTTCTCCTTTCTTCGGTACGCACCATTGACCGTTTAAACTTTCTCTTAACAAAGAAACATTTATATAGCCTTCGATCTCACCTAAAGTAATATACAGTTTTTCGATCGTTTCCTTGTTGTTCTTTACAACATCAAGCATCTGATAAAACTTGATGATATCAAGATGAAGAGTCATTGCAAGATAATCGCCGATCATTTCAAAAGGATTGCCCACGCCGGTGGACGTTCCCCTGCCCGATGTCACGATGCCCGCATTTTTCATAAACGGCTTTAAATCATCAACACATTCTTTTATTTTTTTGTTTTCGTCGGTCAAAACTTCCGTTTTAAAATTTGCAAGCGAAGAAGCTTCTTTTATAAAGCGGTAGATATAGGAAAACGTGACGATATAAGGCTCTATCACGCCTCTTTCCGAATAATAGGTAAGTATGTTGTATACAAGCGCCGCAACCGTTGCGAGGATACCTCCCGTCGGATACACGAATATAAGAGCGATACCCGCAATAAGAAATACGGTTGAAAGCAGATCCGGTATAAGGCTTTTTCTGTTTACCGTATCAAAATAATCAAGGCAGTCAAAAAAACTGACCTTTAACATACGTCCGATCTTATTAAAATACAGTTCGTAATCGGCCCTGTCTTTTGGATTCTCTGTAAAAAAACGTACCTTCTTTTCAAATGCTTCTCTGTCCGATATAAGGTTTGGATCTCGAAGCATCGCATATAGATGCGTGTCACCCGCGGAACTTTTTGAGTAGTTGACCCTTTTAAAGATATCGTTTATAGAGATATCTTCTGCGGTGATATCGTCTATACAATGTTCGTCCTTATATCTTTCGAATTCTTTTTTGATATTCTCGATCTCATCCAGAGAATACTGTCTTGTGGGCTTTGTACCCGCCTCGGCTATATACTTTTCCCTTAATCTTTTAAGCGCTCTTTTCTCGTCAAAAAAGCCCTTAATAAAAAGCAAAATAAAGATACCGATCAAAACGGCAAAAAACAATAAATACTCCATAACTATAAATTGTCCGGTCCGAATCCTTCCGGCAATAACTCCTTTAATGTATATTCTTTATACTCATTCTCACTTATCGCTACAACGATGATAAAGTTATCGGGATTTACAAACTCCATCATGACCTGCCTGCATACGCCGCAGGGGAAAGCATATTTTTCTATTTTCCCTCCGGTAGGTCCGCCGACTATGGCGATCTTTGAAAACTCTTTGTCGCCTTCCGATACGGCTTTGTATATGGCGGCTCTTTCCGCGCAGATCCCCGGGGAATAGGCGGCATTTTCCATATTGCAGCCTCTGTATACCTTGCCGTTTTTGCATAAAAGTGCGGCTCCGACACTGAAACCCGAATACGGGGAATAAGAATTTTCTCTTGCCTTAAAAGCTTCTTTTACAAGTTCTTTAGATTCCATGCTCACCTCGAAAAAATAAAAGTGGAGACGGATGATCCCGTCTCCACAATTATATACGAAATATTACTTTGCAACAATCTTTCGGAAGTTTTTCTTGCCTCGCTTTATCACAAAGTCCTCTTTGTTGATCTCTTCCTTTGTGTAAGCTGTCTTGACATCCGTGACCTTTACGTCGTTGACGGTTACCCCGCCCTGTTCGATGGCACGGCGTCCTTCGCTTCTGGTTGCCACAAGTTCCGCTTTTACAAGGATCTGGATCGCATCGATCTTACCGTTTAAGAAATCCTCGTCCGTGATCTCGGTCGTGGGGATATTCTCCGTACTTCCGCCCGCAAAGAAGCCTCTTGCGGCTTCCAAAGCTTTATTGGCTTCTTCTTCGCCGTGTACAAGCTTTGTAAGTTCGAAACCAAGGATCTCTTTAGCCTTGTTAAGCTCGCTTCCTTCCCATTTTTCCATTGCTTCGATCTCTTCGATAGGAAGGAAAGTAAGCATCTTAAGACATTTGATAACGTCTGCGTCGCCTACATTTCTCCAGTACTGGAAGAATTCAAACGGAGAAGTCTTGTTCGGATCGAGCCATACGGCGTTACCTGCGGTCTTACCCATCTTATTGCCCTGGGAATCGGTAAGAAGCGTAATGGTCATCGCATGTGCGTCTTTACCCAGTTTCTTACGGATAAGTTCCGTACCTCCGAGCATGTTGGACCACTGATCGTCACCGCCAAACTCAAGGTTACAGTCGTAATTCTTAAAAAGATGATAAAAATCGTACGACTGCATTATCATGTAGTTGAATTCAAGGAAAGAAAGACCTTTTTCCATACGCTGCTTGTAGCATTCCGCACGAAGCATGTTGTTTACCGAAAAGCAAGCTCCGACCTCTCTTAAAACATCTATATAGTTAAGGTTTAATAGCCAGTCGGCATTGTTAAGCATCATGGCTTTTCCTTCACCGAATTCGATAAACTTTTCCATCTGTTTTTTAAAGCATTCGGCATTGTGATTGATGTCATCGATAGTAAGCATCTTACGCATATCGCTTCTTCCGCTGGGGTCACCTATCATTGTGGTGCCGCCTCCGATAAGGGCGATAGGCCTGTTACCTGCCATCTGAAGTCTCTTCATAAGAGTAAGCGCCATAAAATGACCTGCGGTCAGACTGTCGGCTGTACAGTCAAAACCTATATAAAAAGTGGCTTTTCCCTCATTGATCAGATTTTTGATCTCTTCTTCGTCGGTAACCTGCGCAATAAGTCCGCGTCTTACCAGTTCTTCATAGATTTTCATTTTTACCTCCTTAAAAAATAAAAAAACGTCCTTCAGATACCGAAGGACGAATTGATCGTGTTACCACCTTGTTTTATCTTATACTCACATATAAGACCTCACCGGGTACAGTTTAATACCCTGACGATATAACGGTCGTCTCCCGTTGCAGCCTACTAATAATCGATATATTCGGTGCACGGCTCAAAGATGTATTCCCCAAAAAACTTATTCTGCGCCTCTCACCTTCCGGCAACTCTCTGTAGACAATATTTAAAGGGTACTTGTTCTTGTCAATGCCTTTAAAACAATTTGTGTTAAATTATTTTGAATTATATGGCACGATTTATCTTAAGTCAACAGGAATTTATATTTTTTCAAGAAGAACGTTTATTTCTTCCTTTACGGTATGGAAGTCATACATTGAATAGGCTTCAAAGAGTTTACTCAATATACCGTTGAATTCTTCGCCGAAATTACGGCCCTTTAAGGCTTTGACAGCTTTGTCACTTTCTCTTAAGACCATTGCGTCGATCTTTTCCTTAAGATCCGAAACCACATCTCTTGTAAGCTCTTCTAAAGGAAGCGCACTTAGATCTTCTATGGTCTTTTCTTCGACATAAGTAAATGCATTATTGCTTTCGAGATATGCTTTTACATCCTCAAGGATCTTCTTAAACGCTTCGATATAAGGAGCATAGTGTTCTTTTATAAGCACGGTGTTGCCTTCTTTTCCCGCAAATTCAAGTTCTTTGAACATCTTGGATACCGTCATCGCTCCGACGCTCGCACTTGAAGATTTAATACCGTGCACATCCGTTGTAAACATCGTAAGATCGCCTGCTTCCAGAAGGTCGTCCAGTTCTTTTAACTTACGCATTCCTTCACTGTAGTAGGTATTTAAGATCACATTATAGGATTTTTCGTTATATTCAAGAGCCGAAAGCCCCTTATTGACATCAAGTATATTTTCTTCGGATAAAAGATCGACCTTATCTTTATCCTTATCCTTATCGGACTTGACCATTTTAAAGACACTTGCGGGCAGGATATCCGAAAGGATCTTTAAAAGATACTTCTGCTTGATCGGTTTTGCTATGTATTCGACAAATCCCTGGGCGATTATCTCATCTCTTATGTTGCTTCCCTTATTGGCCGTAAGGGCAACAACGGGCACATTCTTTATGTTTTCGTTGTCCGACTCACGTATCTTAAGAAGCGTCTCCAGGCCGCTCATCTCGGGCATGATCATATCCATAAGTACAAGATGGTAGTTGACTCTTGCCATCTTTGTAAGGCATTCCTGACCGGATACGGCGATGTCGACATCGATCTTGTAGTGCTTAAATATACCCTGGGCAACCTTTAAGTTGACCATATTGTCATCGACAACGAGTATCCTTGCTTTTGATCCGTCATATTCGGCCTTATCGATCCTTGAAAGGAAGTTTTCCGGATTCCACTGCTTATTGAGTACTTCCGCAACGCCTATTGAGGAAACGGGCTGCTTTATGATCCTGCATTTGTCAAAATCACCGTATGATTCCATTACATCCGAAACCACATACGTGGAATCTTCGATGCCGTATTTAATTATGATCGAAGAAACATTTTCGTAAAGCTCCGACGGCACAAAGATAAAATCATACTTTTTATTGGTAATGGAATTGTCAAAAGCAAATACGGAATAAGCGTAATCCGGTATGATCTCGAAGCTTTCCATGATATCTTTCCAAAGCGAAAGATCTCGGTCGTCGGTTATATAGATAAGCACATTGAATATCTTATCGCTTTCGACCTTAGTCATGGGCGAAGGATCCACAACATCAAGCACAAAGGACAATCTTGACTCAAGCCCCACACCTTCTATACTTTTGATCTCAAGATTACCGTCCATGAGCTTAAGAAGCTCCCTGCACACGGAAAACTTAAGACCGACGCCCTTAAGATTTGGATTCTGTCTTGAATCGTATGTCTCGTATGCTCCGTAGATCGCATCAAGATCGGCCTCCGAAAGACCGCGCCCGGTATCCGAAAAGCTTAAGTTAAACCTTGCTCTGCCGTCATCTAAGGATTCGGAACTCATATCGAACATGATCCTTCCGTTATCGGTAAGCGAAAGCGAGATGAACATTAACCGCGTAAAAACCTGAAGGATGATCGCACTGTCGCCCGAAACGATCCTTGGCATATTCCTGTCGATCTTGACACGCATTTTAAGTTTCTTTTCCGCTATCTGGAAAGAAACGGAATCAACATATCTTTTTATGAAATCCGAAAGATCGAAATCCTCTTTTGTAAGCTTTAATTTGCCCTCATCAAGTTTTGAATACATAAGGACGTCGTCGATTATGCCCAAAAGATCGTATGCCTGTGACTTGATCGTTAAGATCTCCTGTCTGGTGCTTTCCGGCATATCGTTTTTAAGCATAAGCTCGGACACACCTATGATGGAGTTCATGGGTGTTCTTATGTCATGAGTCATATTGGACAGAAAACGCTGCTTGGCCATTCCGGTCTTTTCGTCGTTGTAACTGTCGGTCTTTATCTTCTCTTTTACGGATTTAAATCCTTTCTCCTGCAAAAAAACAAGAAAACAGAGCACCAGGACGGTGATCACGAACGCAGCTACGATCTCAAGGGTAAAATGCCCGGGATCCGATACATTTAAATATCTCTCCCTGTCTTTAAAGCATCTTATCAGGATGATCGCATCCCAAAGGATCAGAAAGACCATGATCCATCTGTAATCATAACGATTTTTATGAAATTTGGAGAACAGACTGATCTTCATTTACATTCCTCAAACATCAAAATCATACTTAAGGCA
>JAGCCY010000226.1 GCA_017651385.1 Lachnospiraceae bacterium | reverse complement strand
TATGGGCTCGGGTATGCCTAAAGGCCCGTCCACGAGTTCGTATGAAGATGCGATCCTGTAAAAGTCCATTCTGGCTTCGTTAAATCCTTCATGGACCTTGGGAAGATATACTGCTTTTCCGTTTATAAGTGCATCTTCGATAAGAGTAAAGGTTCCGACTTCACCGTGATAATCAACATAAAGAAGCAATTTTGTACACTCTTTGTATAACCTGCTCTTCATTATGTTCTTTTCTATGGTCTTTGAATGTTCGTTCCAGATATCGTCGGATATCTCGTCTCTTTTTTTGATTAATTCCTTTCTGATCTCTGACTTTTCCATTTTAAAGCTTATTCCCCTTTTTTGTGCAAAGCATGAATGCTGCCGTCTTTTTCTATGACCTCAATGTTGTCCAGCTGACTTTTTAGATTGGCTTTTACCGAATCTATACATACTTTTCTGAGTCTTGTCTGCTCGTCTTTTTCTTCGGGTGACAATCCTCTTTCTTTTGACAGATGATATAGCTCATTTATCCTGTTTATGGTTTCATCCATGTTCATATCCGGTTCTCCATAGGCCTGTATACCCTCGCTACGGCCTCAAATACCTTCATTCCGTCCATGGCCGCACTCATTATGCCTCCGGCATAACCGGCGCCCTCTCCGGCCGGATAAAGGCCCTTTAAACTGTTGCTTTCAAAAAGATCGTTTCTTAAGATCCTGACCGGGGAGGAAGTTCTGCTCTCCACACCCGACAATATAACATCATCATCGTTAAAGCCCGGTATTATACGGTTAAAATACTCCATACCCTCCACAAAAGCTTCGTTGATCTCTTTGGGAAGGATCTCGGATACGGAAGTAAAGAGATAGCTTCCTTTGCATTCGGGCACACAGGAAAATATCTTTTCGGGATTTATGTCGGTCATATCGGTAAGACCGGTCATTATCTCTCTTTTGTAATCCGAATAATATTCAACGGGTATATGTCCTTTACCCACGTTATATGCGCGTTCTTCAAGTTTTCTTTGAAATTCCATGCCGGCTAAGGGATGATCGCTTTCAAAATCCTCTATCCCGACCGAGACTATTATAGCGGAATTGGCATGCTTGGAATCTCTTTTTTTATAACTCATGCCGTTAACACATGTTCTTGAATATTCCGAAGAAGCATTGACCACATATCCGCCGGGACACATGCAAAACGAATAAACTCCGCGATCGTTGGATGCCTTGTAGGTCAGTTTATATGTGGCGGGCGGAAGTATCTTTAACATATTCTCGTCATTGCCGTACATTGCCCGGTTTATCTTATCCTGGGAATGTTCCACGCGCAGACCGACTGCGAACTCTTTCTGTTCCATCGATATACCTTTTTCATATAACATTTCAAAGGTATTTCTTGCGCTGTGTCCTATCGCGAGTATGCATACATCGCACGCCTGCTCCACAAATCCGTTTATGACAAGGCCCGAAATCTTTCCGTCGGAGATCTTTATATCCGTAACTTCTGCGTTAAATCTGAATTCTCCGCCGAGTTTTTTGATCTTTTCCCTTAAATTCTTTACTACGGTCACAAGGACATCCGTACCTATATGAGGTTTGGCATCGGTCAGTATATCCTTGTCGGCTCCGCATTCGGTAAATATCTTAAGTACCTGTTTGTTTCTTCCCTCTTTGTCTTTAACAAGAGTATTCAGTTTGCCGTCCGAGAACGCGCCAGCGCCGCCCTCTCCGAATTGAATGTTCGAATTAAGCTTTAAGCGTCCGCCGTCAAAAAAGTCATTTACATCGCTTATCCTTGAATCGATATCATATCCGCGTTCAAGTACGATCGGCTTATAACCGTACAATGCAAGATAATATGCCGCAAAAAGACCGCATGGACCCGCACCGACCACGACCGGACGCTCTTTCAATATTTCCGTACCGGTTACCTGCGGTGAATACACAACGGGTTCATATCTGGTAACACTGTCCGTATTCAGCCTTCTTAAAACCGAGGCTTCGTTTTTTACATTTACGATGACTGAAACGATCAGAAATATTTCCGGTTTCTTCCGCGCATCGATCGAGATCTTATCGATCTTTAGATCCGTTATCTCGGATTCAAAGACTTTAAGGACCGAAGCCGATTTCTTTTTAAGTTCTTCGGAAGAAAAACCCGGATGAAGTTTTAACTGGTTTATGAGCAACATGCATTCTCTCCGGCAATCGAACCGCTTGTGAAAGCCCATTGAAGGTTATATCCTCCGCATGGACCGGAAACATCCGTCATCTCCCCAATAATGTAAAGTCCCGGAACGTTTTTGGATTCAAAATCATCCGTAAGTTCATCGGTCTTTATACCACCCAGCATTATCTGCGCATCTGTAAAGTCAGCGGTACCTTTTACAACAAGATAAACATTTTTGAATTTATGTGAAACGGATAAGATGTTATCCGTTCCGACACTTCCGACCTTGTCGTTTAAATTGATGCCGCAAGATAAACAGATCTCTTTTACGAGTTTATCGTTTAGCATACCGGCAAACAATTCCTCAACGGTTTTGTCGATATTTACAAGACACATTGCTTTGATCAAAGAAGCAAGACCGTCTTCGTCAAAATCGGGAAGGAAATCAAGCTTTACGACTATTTCCTTATTGTTATCAAGAGCTTTTGAGCAATGATTCGAAAGACTGAAAACGCATATTCCGGATATTCCTTCGTCCCAGAATATAAGCTCGCCGGCCTCTTCTCTTGCAGGTTCGTCTTCCACAAAAAGGGTAATGTTGCAATCACATCTTGAACCTTTTAGATTTTTAAAATCAAGGCCTTCGCATTTAAGCTTTACAAGTCCGGGTAAAGCTTTTTCTCTTTTTATGTTAAATCCGTCGGTAAGTTCAAAACCGTTGAATTTTTCTTTGCCGATAAGCCCCGATGCGCCTCCGGTCGCGATGATCACTTTGTCAAAGGCTTCGCGTTCTTTTTGTCCCGATACGGACACAAGGAATTTATCGTTTTCCTTAACGATCATGTTAACGTATGAATCGGTTCTTATATCGGCTCCGTAAGATACGGCTTCGGCAAGCAGGACATTTCTCACCGCTTTGGCCTGTTCGTTGTAAGGATAAAGCCAGCCGCTCTTTTCTTTTATAAGAAGGCCGAGTCTTGTAAGAAACATCACAAGGTCTTCGTTTGAAAAGCGGTCTATAGCCTTCTTTACAAACGAAGGATCGTCTGCCTTATAAAAAGTTTCATTAAGATCAAGATTTGAAAAATTGCATTTTCCGTTGCCGGTCCTTAATATCTTTGAACCGACTTCACTGTTTTTTTCAAATACCGTAACTCTTCCGCCGGACTTTAAAGCGGCCAATGCTGCCATCAATCCCGATGCACCGCCTCCGACTATACATATTTTTTTCATAATCGATCCT
>JAGCCY010000225.1 GCA_017651385.1 Lachnospiraceae bacterium | reverse complement strand
GACTGCCCCGCAAAGCACATAAAGAAGTTCTCGCTTTTTGTATCAAGGGATGCCTTCAATGTGGACGGCTTAAGCGAGGCTACGCTTGAAAAGTTCATTCAGATGGGTTTTATAAGGGAATATGCGGATCTTTTTGATATTTCGAAGCATAAGGATGCGATCGTGTCCATGGAAGGCTTCGGTGAGAGATCTTATGAAAATCTCATCACAAGTATCGAAAAGGCGAGGACGATCCCGACAGCCAAGTTTATATATTCGCTCGGCATAGAAAATGTCGGACTTTCCACAGCCAAGCTTATATGCAGATTTTACAACGACGAATTAAACGATATGATATCCGCAAAAGCGGAAGATCTTTCGGCCATAGACGGAGTGGGAGAGGTCATCGCAGCTTCTTTTTCGGGATATTTTAAAGATCCCGAGAACTTAAGAGTCTTGAATGATCTTTTAAAAGTCGTTATAATCACTAAAGACGCGCCACAGGACACAAGCAGCGCTTTGTCGGGCAAGACGGTCGTGGTAACGGGTTCGCTTAACCTTTTTGAGAACAGAAATGCCTTAAAAGATGCTATAGAGGCCAAAGGCGGCAAGGTTTCGGGTTCGGTATCGAACAACACGTTTGTGCTCGTAAACAACGACATCATGTCAACCTCATCCAAGAATAAGACGGCCAAAGAGCTTGGCGTGCCGATAATGACGGAAGAGGATTTTGTTAAAGAATATTTGAATTAGGACGGTGATGATAAATGCCCATTAAGATCAAAAGCGATCTGCCCGCAAGGGAGACTCTTGAAAAAGAAAATATATTCGTAATGGACGAGTATCGTGCGATGCATCAGGATATAAGACCACTTGAGGTACTTATAATGAATCTGATGCCCAACAAGGAAGAAACGGAAACACAGATACTTCGAAAGCTTTCCAACAGTCCCCTTCAGGTAAATGTTGAGCTTTTACAGACACAGAGTTATACTCCCACACAGGTGGATGCAAGTTATCTTGATTCGTTTTATACAACCTTCGATCAGATCAAGGACAGAAAGTTCGACGGTATGATAATTACAGGAGCCCCTCTTGATTATGTAAAATTTGAGGATGTAGCCTACTGGAAAGAAATGACCGAGATATTCGACTGGTGTGAGACCCATGTGCATTGTACATTTTTCCTGTGCTGGGCATGCTACGCCGCACTCTATTATTACTACGGACTTGAGCGTTACGACAGAGAAGAAAAACTTTCGGGAGTGTACAAGCATATCGTATGTAAGCCCACATCGCCGCTTTTCAGAGGTTTTGACGATATTTTCTGGGCACCTCATTCAAGAGCGATGGGCATTGCAAAAGAGAAGATCGAATCCGTTCCCGAGCTTGAACTCATGGCTTACTCGGATGAAGCGGGCGTTGCGATCTCAAAGACCGTCGATTCGCATAAGTTCTTTGTGGGTCTTCATGCGGAATATGACAAGAACACCCTTAAGGACGAATATTTCAGAGACTTAAACAAGGGTATGCACCCGAAGATTCCGGTCAACTACTTCCCGGACGACGATCCGACCAAAGAACCCATCGTAAACTGGCGTTCAACAGGGCAGCTTTTATATACCAACTGGCTTAACTATTACGTATATCAGGCCACCCCGTACAATGTTCTTGATATCGGTAATGACGTTGTCAAAAAGTGAGATAAATGATATGGGACCGGAGCGATCCGGTCCTTATTTAGTATAAATCAGCCTATAGTTTTAGGCTCTTTTAGAAGCACAGGAGTTATAAATGAACGCACTTATAATAGGCGGAAGCGGCAGACTTAGTAGTGTAGTCGCAAGAAAGGCCATGGAAAAATACAGAGTCTGGACGGTCACGAGAGGTCCTGCGCCGCTTCCGGAAGGAGTAGATCCGCTGATCGCAGACAGAAACGATATTACGGGATTAAAAGAAGCATTAAGATCGGCAGGTGTTAAGTGGGATGCGGTCTTTGACTGTATCTGCATGTCCAAAGAACACGCTGAGGCGGATCTGTCGATATTGCCCGAGTTTACGAACAGGCTAATAGTCGTCTCGACCGATTCGGTATATGACGGAGCAAAGAAAAAGATACCGGAAGACGAAAACGGCGTATGCGTTCATGAAACGGGTGATACAAAGGATTGTACTTACGCAGGCAGCAAACGGCGCATGGAAGAGGTGTTTTTAAAAGAAATGCGTTCGGATGATCCGAGGCTTGATATAACGATATTAAGACCGGGTCATATTTACGGTCCCGGGTTTTTACTCGGCTGTTTCCCTGAACACAGCAGACAAAAGGAACTTCCGGAACTTATCCTTAATGAAGAACCGATAAGACTTGTGGGCATGGGTGTTTATATAATCCAGCCTGTCTATGTCGATGACCTTGCGGATACTATGATCGACTGCGCGGAGAACCATAAGACTTACGGAGAGATATTTTGTATAGGCGGGCCCGATGCAATAGAGAATAAGACTTACTATGAAGTGATCGCCAAGCTTTTGGGAAAGAAACTCAATATAAAGGAAAT
>JAGCCY010000027.1 GCA_017651385.1 Lachnospiraceae bacterium | reverse complement strand
CCTGCAAACATTTTTACGAGGTCGAAAATGTCATAACCTCTGTACCACAATTTTCCGTCACAGGAAACCTTTTCTCCGTTTATGATCTTTGAAGAATCAATTCTTGAAATATTGGTAAGACCCGTAAGAACGCCCTTACCGTTTATATCCCTTAACCCTCTCTTTACATCATACTGCTCATAAAACTCAGGGGCAATACTGTCGTTTTTTACGCACAATTTCTCCAGTTCGCCCGCATACCTCATAATCTCTTCCCTGAACTGCATACCTCATCTCCCTTCTCAAATGCATAATTAAAGACTATTTATTAATTTTACAGTATCATGGACCAAAGGTGCAACTACATTCTAAAAATGCTGAAAACAAAGACCGGGAACAAAATAAACGCATCTTATTCCCGGCTCGTAAGATCTTATTTTATTTTGTTAAAACAAAGACTCTAGTTACCCGCCTTCACTTCTTCAAATTCTTTGTTTATCTCATCCGAAGGAGCCTTGGTAAGAAGCGATACCACAACATTTACGATCAAAGCGATGATAAATGCGGGTAACAGTTCGTAAATTGCAAAAGCACCGCCAAGCTTGGCTATAACGAACTTCCATATGAAGATCATCGCGCCTCCGGTGATCATACCGGCGATCGCACCCTGAAGATTGGATCTTTTCCAGAACAATGCCAAAAGAACGATCGGTCCGAATGCGGCACCGAATCCCGCCCAGGCAAATGATACTATCTTAAATACGGAGCTGTCCGGATTCCATGCGATTATCATACCGAATAAGGAGATCACAAGAACAGCGATCCTGGCAGTCATCATCTGTTTCTTTTCGGAGAATTTAACACCGAACTTCGAAGTAAGGATATCTTCGGTGATCGAAGACGCTGCCGCAAGAAGCTGTGAATCCGCAGTCGACATCGTGGCCGCAAGGACACCAGCCAATATAACACCGCATATGATCGCGCATATCCAGCCGTTTGTCGAAAGAAGCTGTGCTATCTTTACAAGAACCGTCTCGGAATTGGAACCTTCAAGTTTTACTATTGCACCCACACCGCTCATTGCAAGACCGACAACACCGATAAATATAGCAACCGCCATGGAGATAACAACCCATACGGAGGCGATGCGGCGCGAGAAAGTAAGTTCTTCTTCTTTTCTTGCAGCCATAAATCTTAAAAGGATATGAGGCATACCGAAGTAACCAAGCCCCCATGCCAAAGTCGAACAAATGGTGAGTGCACTGTAATTTGAAGCAGTACCGGCCACGGCATCATGAATGCTTGTAAGGCTTAAGTATCCCGGAAGTGCGGAAGCATTGTCCATTACCGCATTCCAGCCGCCCGCTACGGATACGCCGAAACCAAATACCACAATAATGGCTACAGTCATAACGATCGACTGTATAAAGTCTGTCGTGGAAGCGGCAAGGAAACCGCCGAGAGACGTATAGATCGCTATAACAATGGCACTTACTATCATGGCTGTATGATAATCCATACCGAATAAACTGTTAAAAAGCTTTCCGCAGGCTGCAAATCCCGAACCCGTATAAGGTATAAAGAAAATAACTATCACGATCGCCGCAACGGTCTGAAGGATCTTTTTCGCATCATGATATCTGTTTGTGAAAAACTCGGGGACCGTTATGGCATTTACCTTTATGGAATAACGACGGATCTTCTTGGCAACGATAAGCCAGTTTAAATACGTACCTACAGCAAGACCGATAGCAGTCCATGATGCATCCGCAAGACCCGAAATGTAAGCTACCCCGGGAAGTCCCAAAAGAAGCCAAGAACTCATGTCGGATGCTTCCGCACTCATTGCCGTTACGAACGGTCCGAGTCGACGTCCGCCCAGATAAAAATCATCGGCACCTTTATTCTGCTTTGAATATTTAAAACCGATAAATACAACCATGGCAAGATATGCAATGATCGTAATCAAAATTAAAATACTTGTTGCATTCATATTGTTCCTTTCTACCGCATAACCCGGTCAATGCATAAATATGCAATATTCTTTAACAGATTAACACATTAAAGCGTATAAGTAAAGAAAAAAAGAGGTTCAAATAATATCTATCCGCGTATATGCCTGATCGTCAAAAAAAAGCGGTGAAACGCACACACTGCGTCCACCGCTTTCAATGATATCGATTAGGATCGATTAAAGCTCAACACCGTTTTTCTTAAGCAATTCCCTTGCACTCTCAACGGAATCGACCCCGGTCTTATTCTTGATAGGTGCAAATTCCTTTTCCCTGACAACTTCAAAAGGTAAGCACGATGAAGCCATATGGATCATATCAAGCACAAGCTGTTCAAACTTATATCCGTTCGGAGCCTCGGGTTTGACCGCATTTCCGTTTTCGTCGAGATAAGGTATCTTCTTTTCAACAACATGATAAGGAAGACTCTTATTTACTATCTCTTCCTGTTCCGCAACAGTGAAAAGATAATTTAAGATAACGCCGAAATTATAAACTCTCTCGCCTCTCTCATCGGTTTCATATGCCATATCGTCCGTAAGTTCATAGTACTCAACGATCGAGGGCGTACCGTCCTCAAGACACATTACACCGATCTTTTCAAACGGATCGGCTTTTCTTACAACCTTTGAACCTACGGTCCTCTTCTCAAGAATTGTCGCACCTATGAATACCGGATCGCAGATACGCTGGCATACATTATCAACGGCAAAAATATTAAACCATTCGATCCCGAATTGTTTAGCCTTTTCAAGCATGCCACTCTTCATCATAGATAAAAACCATCCGCCGTTACCGTTCGGAGATACCGCAACCTTGGAAGGTGTTTCAAGAAATACCTTGCCGTTGTAATCACAAGCCGGAGCCATCTCCTGCTTAAAGAAGAAAACATATTCATCCGGATAACCGAAATTTTTCTTTTCCTTAAAGAAAGCGGTCGTGGATTCATAGTTAAGATCGCTGGTCATTACAAAAAGCGGAATATATGTGTCCGTAGCTTTTACAACATCCATCAGGTTGTTGATAAGGCATTCAAAGATATAAAGATCCTTTGTAATACCAACATTGTACATTCCCTTGGGATTGTCGGAACCGAGTCTTGTACCCATTCCTCCCGCAAGAAGGACCGCTCCTACCTTTCCTGCCTTAATGGCATCGGCTCCTGCCTTGAACAGCTCGTCGTGACGGGTCTCAATTTCTGATAATTCCATTGCTTTTAACGGAGTGATCTTGCCTCGTTTTGCGCTCGACTTCTTCTCTATTTCCGAAAGAACCGAAAAATCAAGGGATTCGATCTGGTGATAGAGCGAGGTCTTTTCCGCCTCCGAAAGCTTATCCTCGTAACGTAAAAGCTGTTCCTGCCCGTACTGTTTGACAATTGATTTTGCATCCATGAACTTAATACTCCTATCCTTTAATAATATTCATAATATATTTCTTTGGCCAGTTTAGCGGCCTTTTCTTTTCCGTCCAATGCTTCCTCGATCTTAAGTGAAAACGGCACTGCACAGCCTGCCGACCGGCCCGTGATTATATTGCCGTCCCATTCGGCTTCCGCTCCCGTATAGGTCGCATCAAAAAGATCTGCCTCAAGACCCGGGAAACATGTAACTTTTTTGCCCGCCAAAATACCGAGACGACCGAGTATGGTCGGAGCTGCACAGATCGCGGCAATGTATTTCCCCTTCTCATTAAACTTTTTAACCTTACGCATCAATACATCGCATTTTTCAAGATTTTTGTGTCCTTTGCCCCCCGGCAGGATAAGCATGTCGAAGTTATCGATATGTACCTCATCGATACAAAAATCCGTCTTGAACATTACTCCGTGAGCACCCATTACATGGTGAGAATGGCCGACCGAAACGGTCAACACATCGTGTCCCGCCCGTTTTAATAGGTCTACCGGCGTAACAGCTTCAACTTCCTCAAAACCTTCTCCGAAAAAAACGGCGATCTGCATATTATACCCCCTGTCTCATAAGCCGTATAAACGGCTTACATTTATTGACGCAAAATAACAAGACTATTATACTCAAATTGTGTAAACATTTCTATACTTAAGGAGATGAATCTTAATGGAAATAGAAAGAAAATTTCTGATAGATGAAAAGGCCTTTGATTACACCTCTTATCCTTACAAGGATTTTACCCAGGGGTATTTATGTACCGACCCTGTTGTACGTGTAAGACGTGAAGGAAATGAGTTTTTCCTTACCTATAAAGGCGGCGGAAAAATGGTCCGTGAAGAATACAACCTTCCCCTGAATAAAGAAGCATTTGATCACCTGATCAAAAAAGCAGACGGAAATATAATAAATAAAAGGCGCTATTTTATCCCCCTGGATAAATACACCGTTGAACTCGAT
>JAGCCY010000224.1 GCA_017651385.1 Lachnospiraceae bacterium | reverse complement strand
GTTAAGAAGGAAAAGAAAGATGCCAAAAAGTAAAACGGTATTTTATTGTACATCCTGCGGCTACGAGTCGTCCAAATGGATGGGGCAGTGCCCCGGCTGCAGGGACTGGAACACCTTTACAGAAGAGCCTGTAAGGAGTGATAAGGCAGGGGGCAAAAGAATAAGTGTCACGAACAATAAGCCTGTGCTTTTAAAAGAGGTATCTGCCGATGAAGCTGAGCGTTTCTCGACAGGCTTACCCGAACTTGACCGTGTGCTTGGCGGGGGTATCGTAAAGGGTTCGCTCGTGCTTATCGGAGGAGATCCGGGCATCGGCAAGTCCACACTTTTATTACAGGTTACAAGAAACCTTTCTTTAAGTGATAAGAAGGTGCTTTACGTATCGGGCGAAGAGTCTCTTCGACAGATCAAGATGCGTGCCGACAGGCTTGGAAGCGATTATAAGGATATGCTTCTTTTATGTGAGACCGATCTTGACGACATAGAGACCTCGATCCTTGAAATAAAACCCGATGTTGTGGTCATTGACTCCATTCAGACAATGTACAGGGGAGATGTGAGCGCGGCTCCGGGCAGCGTATCTCAGGTCAGAGAGGCGACATCGCTTCTTCTTCAGATCGCGAAAGCAAATGAGATATCGATATTTATAGTCGGTCACGTTACAAAAGAGGGTGCCGTGGCAGGACCGAAAGTTCTTGAGCACATGGTAGACACCGTTCTTTATTTTGAAGGTGACAGACATGCAAGCTACAGAGTTCTCCGCGGTGTAAAGAACAGGTTTGGTTCCACGGATGAGATAGGCGTTTTCGAAATGAGGGAAGAGGGCCTTAAAGAAGTGCCCAATCCCAGCGAATTCATGTTAAGCGGCCGTGCCGAGGATGCGTCGGGTTCTGTAGTGACCTGTGCAATGGAAGGCACAAGACCCATAATGGTCGAGATACAGGCACTTGTATGTAAAAGTGCGTTCGGGCTGCCGAGGCGTCAGGCTACAGGAATGGATTATAACCGTGTAAATCTTTTGATGGCAGTGATCGAGAAGCGCGGCGGCCTTACGATCGGCGATCAGGATGCCTATATCAATATCGCTGGCGGGATCAGGATAAACGAGCCCGCAACAGACCTCGCAACCGTTGCAGCCATCATATCTTCTTTTAAGAATAAGCCGATAGACGAAAAGACCGTTATTTTCGGGGAAGTAGGCTTAAGCGGAGAGATAAGGGCCGTAAGCCTTGCCGAACAGCGTATCAAGGAAGCAAAGAAACTCGGTTTTAAAACCTGTGTGCTTCCTTATGCCAATAAGACTGATTCTCTTTTAAAGATAACCGGTATTGAACTGGTTTTTGTAAAGAGCATAAATGAAGCCAAAAACTATTTTTAAGCGGTTTTTGGGTTTCCATAGTTATCTTCATAAATTCTTAAGGCAAACTAAATGATTATTCATTGGTTTGCCTTTGTTTTTTTAACTTTTACCTAGTAAGATGATTCTTGTGTTTAGAATAAAATGTTTTAAGGGAGTTTTAAAATGAAAAAGAAAATGGTAAAAGTTTTATCCGCGGTAATGGCCGGTGTTCTTCTTCTGACTCTGGGAGCCTGCGGAAAGAGCGGAAAAGGCGGTAACGGCCAGGGGGCTAACGGTCAGGGTGGTAACGATCAGAGCGCGATCATGGAAAACGACGGATTTATGTGGACGGTAAAAGAAAATGCCATTCCGATGCCCAAGAACACTTATATAAGCGGCGATATCAAGCTTGACGGAGATATACTCAGGTTTATTTATCATGAATATGATGAAAAAAACGACAAATCGAGTTCTTATGTAGGTGAGCAGAATATTTCAGGAGGTTCGATAAAGACGGTTCTTTCACTTGAAGGATGTGTCAATGAATCCGATTACATTCAAAGCTGGTACGAAGATGAAAACGGATTTATTTTTTTGATATCCTCTTATGACGAAAAAAAGAATGAGTCCTCATACATCATTCGAAAGACCGACGGATCGGGAAATGTGTTAAATGAGATCGATGTTTCCAAAGCCATAAAAGGTGACAGCGATTATGTGGGATGTTTTGTACGGGATAAAGCCGGCAACATATTGGTTTCCGATGATTCCAAAATATATATTCTGGATCAGGAAGGAAATCTTAAGAATAAGGTTTCGGTAGACGGTTTTACCAGTTCCATGGTTGAACTTGAAGACGGAAGGATCGTTGCAAGCGGCTATTTCGGACGAAAAGGGAATGTTTCACAGATCATTGATGTAAATACGGGAAAACTTACGGAGGAATTAAAGGATGCCCCGGAGAGTTATAATCCGTGGATACACAAAAAAGACAATGTATATTATGTGATCAATGACTCATTTTTGTATGAATATAATTTAGACACACAGACTTCGGAAAGGATCCTTGAATGGGCGGATGCGGATATGCGTTGTCCCAATACATGCATTATCAATGATAACGGTGACGAAGGTTTAAGGATCATACATGTTAATTACAGCGAAACGGGAGAAGAAAGTATTGCTATTGACATCCTGAAAAAAGAAGTAGACGACGGAAGCCGAAAGACCCTTATAATGGCTTCGTATTACGGCGACTATGCTATTGAAGAATTCGTAAGAAGCTATAACCGTTCGCAGACAGATGTCAGAGTCAAGATGGTCAATTACAGTGATACTTATGAATGGGAAGCAATCGCAGATGCCATGAAAAACGATATCCTTGCGGGGAAAGTGGATATTGTGGACAGTCGTGAGTTAAGCAGTCTTGCTGTAAATGATACAAATTATATAGCCCTTGACGACTATATTGAGAAGGATCCCGAAATAAATTTGGATGATTATTATGAAAGCGTTATGAAGGCCATGCGTACAAACGGCCACATCTATTCGCTTTCACCAAACTTCGATATCCAGACAATGCTGGTAAACGGAAAATATGTTCAGTCTGATAAGATCACGATGGATGATCTTATAGCAATAAAAGAAAAAGTCGGTAAAAATTTCATGGGTCCCGTTACTGCCGAAATGGTGTTGCCGGTGTTTTTAAACGCTTATCCCCAATTTTTGGATATGGAAAACGGAACTTGCGATTTTGACAACGAAGAGTTTGTAAAGCTTCTTAAATTTGCTTCGGAGTTTAAATCGGGAGAGTTTGATTTCGATATGGACTACGATGAATTTAAAGAGATACAGGATGAAAAACTTGTGGTCGTGCCGATGTCACTTGCAAGGTTTGAAGAAATTCAGGTATACGAAAAGCTTATGGACGGAAATGTCAAGTTTACCGGATATCCGACAGATAAAGGCTCGGGACATTTAATAGGCTTCAACAGCGGTTATTCGATCCCGAAAACTTCCAAAAATCAGGAAGAGGCATGGTCATTTTTGAAAAATCTCATGCTTGAATCCTATCAGAACGGAAACTATCATATGGACGGTTTCCCGATAAGAAAAGCAAGTTTTGATATTGTGGCAAAGTCAATGCAGGAACAAGGCGGCGGTGGTGGTATTTCTACCGGCAGCACCATGATCGAGTACGGTCCGATAAGAGATTCGGATATAGAACTCGTCAAAGGGATCATTGACAAGGTTGAACTCCCCGGTGAATATAACGATGATATAATAAATATCATAACAGAAGAAGCCGGCTCGGTATTTAAGGGAGGTAAGGATCCCAAAGAAGTGGCAGGAATCATTCAAAACCGCGTATCTTTATACCTCGCGGAACATAATTAAAAGTTTATACAAAAGATTGCCCCGCATGCGATGCGGGGCAGTTTTTTATAGAAAAAAATTATAGCAGTTCGTTTGACAGGCAATAATTCTTTATGTACACTGAATCTTGTCTATACGAATAAAAATCGGAGGTTATACTTATGAATACAGATAAAAAACCCGAAATGATACCGAGCTTTCAGGTAGACCACACAAGGATAGTGCCCGGCATATATGAATCACGTCTCGATACTCTCGGAAGTGAATTTGCGACAACCTTTGACATCCGTATGAAAAAACCCAATGCAGAGCCTGCGATCCATCCGAACGCAATGCATACCATTGAGCATGTGGTCGCAACATTCTTACGTAACGATGATGAATGGAAAGACAGGATCATATACTGGGGCCCCATGGGCTGTCTTACAGGCTGTTACCTGATCGTAAAAGGTCATCCTGCTCCCGAAGAGATCCATCCTTTAATGGTCCGCGCCTTTGAGCATATGGCAGAATATGATGATGTTGTTCCGGGAGCAACTCCCGAAAACTGCGGCAACTACATTCTTCACGATCTGAACATGGCGCGCTATGAAGCAAGACTCTTCCTTGACTGCATAAAGAACAGACCATGCTTTGCATATCCCACTGCAGAACGTATCACCACGGAAAAGGGCATGACCTTCTTCGATTCATAAACAGGAAAAATAAATGCCGCCCCGGGCTTTTAAGCCTGTGGGCGGCGTTTTGACAACTAAAGGTTTATGCCTTCGGAGATAAGTTTTCCTTTAAGACGTTTGGTCACTTCCGCTTTTATGAAGGTACCTTTTTCGGAATAGTCGGTCTCAAGGACCGTGGCCGTTTCATTTATGAGATTTAATAATGCTCCTTTGTCAAATGGGATCGTAGCTTCTATGATCTCGTTTTCTTTGTAGAGCTCGTCCTTGATAAGATCCGTTAATGCATCGATGTTCTTGCCGCTTTTCGCAGATATGTATATCCTGTCTTTGCTGTGTTCTCCGGGTGCCGGTACAGCAGGAAGCTTATCACATTTATTATATACATATATTCTGGGAATACCGGTACAGTCAATTTCTTTTAACGTATCTTCGGTCACTTCAAGCTGTTCTCTGACATAATCGTCTGAGGAGTCGAGGACCACCAAAAGCAGATCGGCATTGCGTGCTTCGGAAAGTGTAGAGCGGAATGCTTTTACCAGTCCGTGGGGAAGATCGCTTACAAAACCGACCGTATCGGATAAAAGAAAACTTTTTTTATCATCACAGTCAATCCGCCTTACCGTAGTATCCAGAGTCGCAAACAACATATCTTTTTCAAAGACCAGTTTTTCTTCTTCGGTCTTATTAAGAGTTAAAAGCCTGTTCATGAGGGTTGATTTGCCGGCATTGGTGTAGCCTACAAGTGCGACCATCGGAATATCGTTTTTGGTGCGGAGAGCTCTTTGCACTTCCCTGTCATGGTCGATCGAATTAAGCTCGCGTCTTACTTCCGTAAGACGTCTTTCTATGTGGCGGCGGTCAAGCTCAAGCTGTGTCTCGCCACGGCCTTTGTTACTTAAAGAACCGGTTGCCCCCGCCTGACGGCCTAAGCTTGTACGCATGCCGACCAGCCTTGGGAGAAGGTAATTTAAATTTGCCGCTTCGACCTGAAGCCGTGCCTCACGGGTCTTGGCCCTTCTTGCAAAGATCTCAAGGATCAGACCGGTTCGGTCAAGAACGGCCGTATCGACCGTATCTGTCAGGTTTTTTAACTGTGCCGGCGACAGATTGTCGGCGATGATGCAATAATTTGCCGAAAGTATACGGGCCTGTTCTTTTAACTCATATACCTTGCCGCTTCCTATATATGTTGCGGGATTTGGATTTGCAAGAGTCTGTATCAAAACTCCGCAGACTTCCATTTCACATGCTTTGATAAGTCTTTTCATCTCATCGAGCATGTATTCAAAATTAAAACTTCCGCTGTCGACGGCTACCAGTATTGCTCTTAAGTCTTTTTCTTCTGTCATCTTCTGTATATACCTGCGAGTGTTCTTATAAAGCTGCGTCTTTCCTCGGATATCGCGTCGTGATAAAGCCGCCATCTCCAATTTGTACCTATCGTGGAGGGATGGTTCATTCTGGCTTCATTGCCGAGCATTAAGATATCCTGCATCTGTAATATTACCACATCGGCGATGGAAGAGTAAGCCAGCCTTATAAATGCGTTCGGAATATCTTCTTTTTTCTTTACGCCCAGATATTCATACAGGAATGCCAGCTTATAATCATCAATGTTTTTAAAATGTCCGACAAGTGTGTCGCTGTCGTGAGTGGTGCCGTACACCACACAGTTGTTATCTTCGAAATTATGCGGAAGATAGGGGTTTGACGGATCCTCGTTAAAGGCAAACAATAAAACCTTCATACCCGGCCAGCCCAGTTTATTCATGAGTTTTCTGACCTGAGGAATAACGACTGTTCCGAAATCTTCACATATGACAGGGGTATCTTTTGCCGCTGTTTCGATCACGTCCGTTAATGCTTTTCCGGGGCCTTTATACCATTTTCCGACAGTTCCGTCCTGGGAGGTTTCGGGAACGGCATAAATTTTAACGATCCCCACAAAATGGTTGATGCGAATGACATCGTAGAGCCTTACGTTCATTAAGACCCGCCTGTACCACCATAAGTAATTGTCCTTTGCCATCTCGTCCCAGTCATATAAGGGATTGCCCCATTTCTGCCCGCCTTTTGAGTATGCATCCGGAGGACAGCCGGCTACCTCATCGAAAAATCCGTCTTCATTTATCTTAAACAGATCCCTGTGTGCCCATACATCCGCACTGTCGGGTGAAACGTAAAGAGGGATCTCACCGATGATCTTTACGCCTCTGTCGTTGGCGTATTTTTTCAGCTTATCCCACTGTAAGAAAAATTCATATTGTATAAAGTTAAAGAACGCGATATTGTCCTTTAGATCTTCCTTATATCTGGTTACGCTTCCGGGTTCATAATCTCTTATATCATCATCCCATGACTGCCATTCGTTATAGTCAAAACAGTTTTTTAACGCCATGAAAAGAGAGTAATCGGAGAGCCAGTATTCGTTTTCTTTTACAAAAGAGACAAATGCTTGACTCGCTTGGTCAAATCGGGAAAAAGCTCTATAAAGGACTTCAAATCTTGATTTAAACAAAAGGGCATAGTCCACTTCGCTTTCCTCGCTGCCCCAATCGTAGGCATTTATTTCCTCAAGGGAAAGGAGCTTATCGCGAACAAGACTTTCAAGATCGATAAGGTAAGGATTTCCCGCAAAAGCGGAAAAAGCCTGATAAGGGCTGTCTCCGAAACCTGACGGACCTATCGGGAGCACCTGCCAGTATTTTTGTCTGAGATCCACTAATGTATCCACAAAATTATAGGCTTCCGTACCCATTGTTCCTATGCCGTATTTTGAGGGTAGACTGCTGATCGCCAGGAGAATTCCGGCGCCTCTTTCAAGCGATTTCAAGATGTGCCTCCAAATAATTTCGTAATTTTTCGTAACTACCTAAAATTTAACATGTATGAGCATATAAAGTCAAGAAAATCGAAGTATTTTGACGCTTATTAAATAAAGTCCGCAGTCGTTTTTCTTTTACCAAAATGTTTTAGTAAATTAACTTGAAAAAGCGTTTCGCTTCATATATACTTTTAAAAAGCTTCATATTTAATAAAAAGGAACGGCTATGGCAACAACAATCAAAGATATCGCAAGCAGACTCGGGGTGGCTGTTAGTACCGTATCAAAAGGGCTTAACGGAGCTCCCGATATAAGTGAAGATTTAAGACAGCTTGTGCTTGATACTGCGGTCGAAATGGGCTATAAGACCAAGAAGATGCGCAAGGAAGAGCATAAGAAGCTTGTTATTTTCGTTGAAAATATGGAATTTGCCGACGAAGAGGATTTCGGACACGATCTTATCCTGGGTTTTCAGCAGATGGCATACAGAGATAACTGGACAGTCAATGTAGTAAGGGTCAATTCCAATTTTCAGTCCCGCGAAAAATACAGTACGTACATGCTTAAGCATGGGTATTCGGGTGCCTTTGCAATGGGATTTGCGCTTCAGGATCTGTGGATGAAGCAGATATCAAAGACGGATATTCCGACCGCTCTTCTTGACAATTATGTTCCGTTAAATCGTAATGTGGGTTACGTGGGAACGGATTCGGACGAGGGTATAAATCTTGCCGTCAAGCAGCTTGTCAAACTCGGGCACAAGAGAATAGCGTTTTTAAACGGTTCGCCAAACTCATGGGTATCCGACAGGCGCCAGGAAGCATACGAAAACGCAATTAAAGAAAACGGTCTTGAACTTAATCCCGCACTTACGGCTTACGGTTACTATGTTGCCGACAGTGCGCGTTACCATGTACCCGGCATGCTTAAGGCAGGCGCGACCGCGATCTTATGCGGAAACGATCTTATTGCTTCGGGTGTATATGAAGTTTGTGAAAAAGAGGGACTTAAGATACCTGAAGATATAAGTGTTATCGGTTTTGACGATATTCCTCTTGCGACCGAGATATCACCGACGCTTTCAACCATCCGGCAGGACAGGCTGGAACTTGGCAAGTGTGCTTATTTTACGCTTAACTCGCTCATTCATAAGGTGTCGATAAGCAAGACCATGTTAAGGCCGGAGTTTATAGAAAGAGAGTCGATCGCCAAAGCATCAAAACATTCGGCTTTAAAAGAGTCGAAATAAGTATTAAGGCGACATTTTTATATCCGTTTTGAAGGCATAAATTAATGCTTGCTTATAAAAAACTTCCATGCTATAATCTGTTTCGTTGGTAAAATCCAAGAAACAAATAGGGGCATAGTTCAAAGGTAGAACAGTGGTCTCCAAAACCATCGATGTGGGTTCGATTCCTACTGCCCCTGTCAAGAAGTCCGGTATCCCCGGACTTTTTTTACTTTACAGGTAATTTCGTAGAAATTGCCTGTAAAGTAAAAGAGCTCGACCATAGGTCGAACTCTTTTAGTAAAAGGGGAATTTTATTTGGAATGCAATAAATAACTTATTGACAATGCAATAATAACATACAAGTACCGTGTATATAAAACTATTTTGAGAAAAAATAGAATTATTTTGAGTTAATCATTATCTGCATTCCGTTCCCCGGATAAGTCTAAACGGTTCCTTCTATATATGCTCTGTGTTCGGTTATTTCTTTGGGCACGGGGATACCTAAATAGTTTAACTTCTGGATCACGTTATCAAGGTGATGAAGCTTCTGGGCTGTCTTTACCTCATAATGATCGATGATCTCCTTAAACATGGGATTAGCTCCCATCTTTGTACGAAGCTCTTTGGGGAACGGGCAATAAGTGCTCATTATAGTACGTGCGATCTTGTTAAGCCTCGGAGAGCCGGTGCCTTCATACAATACCCACGTAATATAATCCCTTACAAACATTTCCTTAAAGGAATTCTTTGACTTTATAAGGCTTTGTTTAACTTTTTCTTTTGCTTCCGCGGAAAGCTCGTTGTTCTTTCGATAGAACTGTACATAATCGAAATATTCGCTTGTAAGGGATCTGTCGGAAACGTCGTTCCAGCGGGCACCCTGGATACGTTTGCACATTTCCCAGCGAAACTCGCCCACTAAGCGCACAAAGGTTGTGGGAAGATCCTCAAGATGGAAGGCCGAGATCATGAGTCTGGCGGGCGTGGTACGCTTGCGTCCTTCGATCTCCTGCCACATTACGCCTCTTGTCCCTATATTGGGCATGAGGATCACATCGGGTAATACTTCTACGCCGATAAATTCTTTGGGAATATTGGCTTTTTCATTTGTATAAACGGTTTCACGATAGAAAGCGCTGTAATCGATCTGCTTAACCTTTTTGATACTTTCGACAATACTGTCTACGGTAACCAGACAGGATTTTAAAGGCTTTATTATGTTATGCTCGGAAAAGACCGGACAGAAGGTCGACAGCCTTCCGAATGTGATCTTATTGACCATGGGAAACATATTTTCAAGCTCGAACTTAAGCCTTTCAAACGGATCGTTGGCAAGACGGATCTCGTCTTCCGCCGAGATCTTTGCGGTTACCTTCTGCTCATGAAGGTAAGCAAGAAAATCTACGTCAAATTCGTTGCGGCTTGGATCCTTCGCAACGTTATATATGTTATAAAACCACTCGTAAGCGGTATAGACTCCGTTTTTACTGTCACCGGTAAAATGCTCCGCGAGATTATACAGGTAGTTGGCATTCTCGATCCCTGCAAGTTCTTCGTCCACGAAGCCGAAGTTAAAGAACATCTTAAGGATCGTGGGCACCACTTTATCCCTGACGCTCATTACAAAAGCCTCGGCATATACCTGATAGAAAAGCTTTGATATTTCCGCTCTTAAGGCGCGGGCATTGTCTTCGGTCGAACTTTTATCGCTTAACTTCTTATATTGCATTATGCATTTTCTGAAGCTGTTTGCCGTTTCTTCGTTAACACCCGAATAATCGAGGATAACGTCCAAAGAGTTTGCAAGTTCTTTGACAGTCTGAGGAGATACTTCTTCGGTTTCGCTTTCTTCGGCGGTAACGGTTGAAAGCCCCTGAAGCTTTGTGCGATATGCCGAAACTCTTTCATACACAAGATCCGTGTCGATACCCGGATGAGTCTTGATATACTCGATGATCTGATCGATGTTTTCTTTTACGGCTGTGCCGTCGGGCGAATCCGGTCCAAGACGATATAAAAGCCCCGTATACATATCGAACATGTCGATACCGTTTTCCTGCATAAACACGGACATTTTTTCGGTATAATAGTCATTCATGTCTTCCATTACCGAAAAAGCGGAATGGATATCGATGCTCGAACGATTAAGGGCACCGATTATATATGCCGGAAATCCTGGCAGAAGCTGATTGATCTCAGCGGGAAACTCGCGGTATGATGCGTAATAACCCAAAAGCCACGGTTCAAGATCGTCTTCCAGAGAAAGCGGGGCAAACGATTCAAACTGAGGCAGGGATCTGGAAATGATACCGTTTGAATTGCAGGTATTGATATATTTATCATAATATTCAAGGCTTAAGCGATAGATTTCACTGCAGCTTTCCTTAAGACGTGCATACTGAACAAGGATCGCAAGCACCTGATTGATCATGGAAGTATAGAACATCCTGGAAACTTCCGTGTTTCCCGAGATTATTTCTTTGAGTGAATTGGCCGTTTTAAGGGGAAAAGAGAGAAGAGTGGCCGTATCGACAACGGTATAGGTAAAAAAATGCGAATCATAAGCTATGTCGCACAGCCCGATGATATCGCCTTTCTTAAGTATTATTTCTCCTCCCGGGAAAGAAGCCCTTACAGAGCCCTGAGTAATCAGATGCACAGCGTTTAAAACCTGTCCCGAGGTTACGATGACCGTTCCGGGATTAAGTTCTTTTGATGCCATAGACCCTCCAAATTGCAAATAATAGTAAAACTATCCACAAGAATACCCTTTGATTATACAATATTTGTGGAAATGTTCAAGGTTAGTGCTAACTTCTTGCCTTTTTTATCAAGTATGTTAAAATAATGTTACTTTGTTTTTTTATGTTCATATTTATTAAGCAATACCGAATATAAGCAGGGAGATTGAATATATGGTAGATATTCAGCTT
>JAGCCY010000223.1 GCA_017651385.1 Lachnospiraceae bacterium | reverse complement strand
GGGCACCCAATTTGAAGTTTACATAACACAAAAATAGGCAGATAAAACATGAGTTTAACCTGCTTTTTCTGCTTTTTGCCGGAATCGGTGCCCGGCCGGACACCTTTGTCCGCTCACCGGCATCCGATACTTGTTGCGGGGAGCAGGTTGGCGTACTATAGGTGTTATATTGATGTCACCGTGCGGAGGGTGTTGGATGAAGAGGATATTAAGCGCGATCGTTATTGCAACGGTTCTTTTCTTAGATGCATGCGTATCCGGTAAAACGTCCGGTAATGGGGCGTCTTCCGGGGATGTACATAGACCCGACAGGGCAATGTATTCATGGGATCATGATTTTATATACCCTGAAAAAGAAGAACTGCTTGAAAAGGTGATGGAGCTTACGGATTGCAATATCATCTATCAGGAGTTTGAGCCCGACGCGGACGCTTCCGATGTTACGGATTTTCTTAAGCGGAGGACCGAAAGAGGCCAGAAGGTTTACTATCTTTGCGGCAACGCTGACTGGGCCGTGGAAGATGGTGCGGTATCCATGATACATGAGGCCGAGCGTGCCGCCTTTTATGATGAAGCGGCGGGAGAGTATGGGTTTGCCGGCATACAGTATGACGTCGAACCGTACTGCCTCTTGGATTTTGATGATAATGCCGTCGAATATATGAAAAAGTATGTCGAAAACAGCAAGCTTGCGTATAAGGCGGCCCACGATCTTAACCTTTCGGTCGAGATATGCATTCCTTACTGGTGGGAGTCGGCTTACTGTTTTAACGACGAGCTGGAGGACCTTATAGCCAATGCATGCGACAGCGTAGCGGTAATGAACTATTACAAGGAAGGCACGGAAGCGGAGCATATCGAGGATGAAGTGTCGCTTTGCAGAAAATACGGTAAAAGGATCGTCAATATAACCGAGACGATACCGCCCGGACTTCACGCTCTAACGGAGAGCAATACATACTATAATGACGGTCTGGATGCCATTGAAACGATGTGGGCATCGCTTGACGAACATTTCGACTATGACGGACTCGGTTTTGCTTTCCACTGGCTTGATGTCATCATCGAGCTTCTCGGGCTCGATAACTGACCGGGCGGTAAAGAGTTAATGAAAATTTCATAGAAGAAACGGCGTTTGTGTGGTAATATATATGAGTTGAAATTTTATCTTGCACAGGAAAAGGGATTTATGGCAAAGAAGAAAAAAGACATCAAGCAGGTCATGTCGAGGATCCACGAAGAAGATGCTATCAAGAAAAAAGAGCTCGCCGAGAAGGCCGAGCTTGATAAGATCCGTGAAGCCGAGAAAAACGAAAAAATCGAGAAGACCGAGAACGATGATGCAAAAACCATAGATAAGAATGTAAGCCCGGATGATAAAAAAACTTCTTCGGGTAAAAAGAAAAAGCCGGGTAAAAACGCCCCAAAAGAAATCGAAAAGGCAGACAATACAGACAATTCAAAGGCGCCGGAAGAACCCGCCGAAACAGCCGAGGCTGACGATTTCGAGAAAAAGATCCTGGAAAAAGAAGCCAAGATGCAGGCCTACGAGGAAGCATCGGAGGGTACCGGATCAAAGAACAGGCACTCGCAGAGCAAAGAAGAGAAGCCTTCGAAAAAGGGTAAAACACCGTCTCAAAAGTCTGACGACTCGGACAATAAAGAGATCAGGATCGAAGACATGGATCCTGTCCCGGCCGTTAAGAAAAAAAGAGAGTTCAGATCAAAGATCCTCATGGATCTTGTCGGAGGAGTTTTAATAATAGCGGGCGTTATTTTACTTATAATGCTCAACACTCCGGCCAGAAGATATGAAAGAAACATGCTTAAAGCCGATAAGCTTTATTCGGAAGGAAATTATCAGGAAGCTATAGTTAAGTACGAAAAAGCCGTAAAGATAAAGGAAACTTCGGTCAATGCGTACCTCGGTATCTTAAATGCCAAGGAAGCAAGTTCGGCTGCCGATCTAAAGGACAGCTTTATCGGTGCGCTTGATATCTTCAGGACTTTCGATGATGCCACAAAGGAAGAGAACAGAAATCTCATCACGGAGTATGTGCTTCACGAGAATGCTATATTTGCGGATGATACCGCAGACAGATTAAATGTCCTTGAGGACGGTTATGAACTTACGGACGGAGCCGAGGACATAAAGAGGATACTTACGGAGTGCGTCGAAGAGACCGTTGAAGAGGACAGAAATTCCGGTGAATTCGATGAGGCCATGGAAGTCATCGAGAGATTTTCCGATAAGGCGGATATCGATTCGGTTAACATAACAAAAGAGATCGAGACCGAAAAGGAAGTATATGAGCTTAAAGTATCTATCCTTACGGACGCTTACAATGCGCTTAAGGATTATTACGCTTTGGCTGCGGAGAGTAAAGAACGCGACCCGCTTTCCTATGATTTTTCGGCGATCCTTTCGCTTGACGGTTCCGAAAAAGCGTCAAGTCTTGTAAAGACGCAGAATTCAAATTCGTATATGTATATACCTTCCGAGAATTTTAACGAAGGTTCGGGAGTGGGCTCGGGACTCTACACATTCGGCGAATTTTATCAAACTGAGTCGGGAGAGCTTTTGCTTCCCTATTATTTCTATGTGGGAAATTTCGAAGACGGTTTAAGAAGCGGATACGGAATTGCATTCTCGAAGACCGGAAACGATTCTTTTACCATGTATGAAGGTATCTGGAAGGACGATCTTCCTGACGGCGAAGGCCGGAGAACTGAGCTCCTTTTTGACGAAGAAGGCAATAAATATACAAGGACCATCAAAGGCAGCTGGGTAAAGGGGCTTGCGGACGGACCGATGTCCGTGACCGTTACGGATTCGATATGGCCCGATACCGTATTTTCCGGAACGGTCGAAGCCGTTGAAGGCGAAGGAAAGACTGTTCCGACCGAGAACGAAGAATATGTGGTCCAGAACTTAAGAAGCGACAATCTTATCGGCGTGCTTCAAAGCGATACGGAAGGTTACGCGCTCATGATCACGCTTTGGCAGAAAGAGGGTACTCTTGTCGATGCATTAAACCTGTATCGATCTTTTAATTCATAAATTTTTTAGAATCTTTAAAAGGATTCCGGGGTAGTTCGCAGAATACTTTAATTAGGATGGTTTTGTGCGGAGGTATATCGTATGTTGATCAGAGAAAGTCTTGAAGCATGGGAAAAAGACTTTTTAAGTCCCTATGCCAAATTGAGCGCCGAATCAAAGGGAAGGCTTCGTGAGGAAGAACCGTGTGATATAAGGCCGGTATTTCAGCGAGACCGAGACCGTATCATTCACAGTAAGGCGTTCAGAAGGCTTAAGGATAAAACCCAGGTTTTTCTTTCACCGGAAGGCGATCATTACAGAACCCGTCTTACACATACTCTTGAGGTTTCTCAGACAGCAAGGACAATTGCAAGGGCACTCCAGTTAAACGAAGAACTTGTTGAGGCTATCGCGCTCGGTCATGACATAGGCCACACTCCTTTCGGTCATGCGGGTGAGAGAGCTTTGAACAGGATATGTCCTTATGGCTTCGACCATGCAAAACAGGGCGTCAGGACAGTGGATGTTCTTGAAAAGGACGGACAGGGCTTAAATCTTACATACGAAGTAAGAGACGGTATATTAAATCATCAGACGGACGGCATGCCCGAAACACTTGAGGGCCGTGTTGTAAGACTTTCCGACAAGATAGCGTATATACATCATGATATGGATGACGCCGTAAGAGCGGGTATCCTAAGAGAGGAAGACGTTCCCAAGGAGATCGGGGCCGTTATCGGCTATACCTGCGGCGCAAGACTCGATCATTTCATCCACGACATAGTGATCACCAGTATCGGAAGAGACGATATCATGATGAGCAAAAAAGTCGCTAAAGCGATGAAAGACATAAGACAGTTTATGTTTGAGAACGTATATCAGAACAATGTCGCAAAGGGCGAAGAAAAAAAGGCCGAGACCCTTATGGAGACCTTATACAATCACTTCCTTAAGAATTTCGATCTTCTGCCCGAAGAACTCAAGGCAAGAGTCGATCTTGGAGATCCGAAGGAACAGCTTGTATGCGATTATGTGGGTTCGATGACCGACAGATATGCGATCTCATTGTACGAGGATATATATATTCCCAAGGTTTGGGTTGGATAGGAGTATTTAAGGATGAAATATCCCGAGGAAATAGTTGAGGAGGTACGTTTAAGGAACGACATCGTTGATGTTGTGGGCAGCCGTGTGAAACTGCAGCGCAAAGGCTCGTCCTATTTCGGACTGTGCCCGTTCCACAGCGAGAAGTCTCCTTCTTTTTCCGTTTCCCCTTCCAAACAGATCTTTTACTGCTTCGGCTGCGGAGCCGGGGGAAATGTGATCTCCTTCGTAATGAAATACGAAAATTACACCTTTCAGGAAGCGGTCAAGCTGCTTGCGGACCGCGCGGGCATAAAGCTTCCGGAAGTTGAATACAGTAAAGAGCAGAAAGAAAAAGAAGCAAAGCGCACAAAGATACTCGAAGCCAACCTTGAAGCGGCAAAGTACTTTTACTATCAGCTTCGGGGAAAGAACGGCGAAGCGGGGCTTAATTACTTAAAGAGCAGAGCGCTTACCGAAGAGACCATGAACAAGTTCGGTCTCGGCTTTTCGCTCATGACCCCTAACGACTTAAGCCTTTACCTTAAGAGCAAGGGCTTTACGGACGAGATCATAAGGGAAGCGGGTCTTGCGACCTTCGACGAAAAGTACGGTATGCAGGATAAATTCTGGAACCGTGTCATGTACCCGATCCAGGATATTAATCACAGAGTAATTGCTTTCGGCGGCCGCGTAATGAGCGACGCCAAGCCCAAATACCTAAACTCCCCGGAGACAATGGTATTTGATAAGGGCAGAAACCTTTACGGACTTAATTTTGCAAGAACATCACGTAAGAACCGTTTTATAATCTGCGAAGGTTATATGGATGTCATAGCGATGCACCAGGCGGGATTTACCGAAGCCGTCGCATCACTCGGTACGGCCTTTACATCGGGCCAGGCGCAGATACTTAAGCGGTATTCGGAAAATATATACTTAGCATATGATTCGGACGGCGCGGGCATAACCGCAGCGCTTCGAAACATAAAGATCCTCCGCGATGCGGGCATGGTATGTAAGGTAATAAACATGCAGCCGTACAAGGATCCCGATGAGTTTATCAAAAATCTCGGGGCGGATGAGTATCAGAAGCGGATCGACAATGCCGAGAACAGTTTCTTTTTCGAGGTTCGTATGCTTGAGCGGGATTACGACTTAAAAGATCCCGACGGACGGACCAGATTTATCAGAGAAGTAGCCGCAAAGCTTGTGGGCTTTGAGGATGAGATAGAGCGTGAAAATTACATCAGGGCGATGGCCGAAAGATACGAGCTGTCCTATGACACCATGAAAAAGCAGGTTGTTGCTATGGCCGCACAGAACGGCGGTGAATACAAACCTATTGAGAGACCGAAGTCGGGCATTACGTCACGGGACCAAAAAGAAGATGCGATTTTCACGAGTTTCAGACTCTTACTTACATGGCTTTGTGAAGAGCCCGGAATATATAAGATCGTAAAAGAATATATATCGGTTGATGACTTTACCGACCCCGTATACAAAGAGGTGGCCGGATGGGTATTTTCGGACATCGAGTCCGGAAACGTCAACCCCGGAGCCTATGTAAGCCGCTTCGAAGAAGAAGACAAGCAGGCGGTTTGTGCCGCGATCTTCAACACAAAGTTTGAATGGATCGACAATAAATCGGAAAAAGAACAGGCGCTTCACGACATCGTGTACAAGATAAGACGCCACAGCCTTGATGAACTGGCAAAAAAACCCGATCAGTCGATTGAGGAGATAATGAAAGTTATCGCCGGCAAGAAAGACTTGGAAGAGCTTGCAAAGACTACTTTTAAATTAGAGGAAGGTTACTAAAATGGACGAGAATTTACAGGTCAAGATTGACGAGAAGCTTAAGGATTTTATGGCTCTCGCCAAAAAGAAAAAGAACGCGGTCGAGTATTCGGAGATAAATGATTACTTTGCAGATCTCCAGCTTGACGACGAGCAGATGGACAAGATAACGGAGACTTTGGAGAACTCCAACATCGATATCATGAGACTTCACGAGGAAGAGATCGAGATAGACGACGATATCATCCTTGACGACGAAGATGAAGTCGATATGGAAAATATCGATCTTTCGGTTCCCGAAGGTGTTTCGATAGAAGATCCTGTCCGCATGTACTTAAAGGAGATCGGAAAGGTTCCGCTCTTAAGTGCCGAGGAAGAGATCGAACTTGCAAAGAAGATGGAAAAGGGTGATGAGGCCGCAAAGAAGAAGCTTGCCGAAGCCAACTTACGTCTTGTTGTAAGTATCGCTAAAAGATATGTGGGTCGTGGGATGCTTTTCCTTGACCTCATTCAGGAAGGTAACTTAGGTCTTATAAAGGCTGTTGAAAAGTTTGATTATACCAAGGGTTATAAGTTCTCAACATATGCTACATGGTGGATCCGTCAGGCGATCACCCGTGCGATAGCCGATCAGGCCCGTACCATCCGTATCCCCGTGCATATGGTCGAGACCATCAACAAGCTTATCAGGGTTTCGAGGCAGTTACTCCAGGAACTCGGGCGTGAACCTACCCCCGAAGAGATCGCTGCAGAGATGAACATGCCTGTCGAGAGAGTAAGAGAGATACTTAAGATCTCCCAGGAGCCCGTTTCTCTTGAAACTCCCATCGGTGAAGAGGAAGACAGCCACTTAGGCGACTTTATCCAGGACGATAACGTACCCGTTCCGGCAGATGCAGCCGCATTTACATTGTTAAAAGAACAGCTCAACGAAGTCCTTGAGACTCTTACGGAACGTGAGCAGAAGGTTTTAAGATTAAGATTCGGACTTGACGACGGCCGCGCAAGAACTCTTGAAGAAGTAGGTAAAGAGTTCAACGTAACCCGTGAGCGTATCCGTCAGATCGAAGCAAAGGCGTTGAGAAAGCTCCGTCATCCTTCGCGTTCGAGAAAACTTAAAGATTATCTTGATTAATACGTATGGAAGATAAAAATCTTTCTTTAAGACTTAAAGCAGTAAAAGAAACCGTTAAAAAATGCCGTAAGGTTGCCGATATAGGCTGCGATCACGGCTATGTGCCCATAGCGCTCGTGAGCGGGGGGATCGCGGAGAGCGCAATATGTTGTGACATTAATAAGGGACCGTTAACAGGCGCGGATTATAATATAAAAATGGCGGGACTTGAAGGCAGGATAGAGACAAGATTGTCTGATGGTTTACATAACATAACCGCAGACGACGGCGTCGATGCGATCGTCATCGCAGGTATGGGCGGAAGGCTTATGTCCGATATCCTTATATCGGAAAGGGATAAGCTTGAAGGCGTAAAGCAGATGGTATTGCAGCCGCAGTCCGAATTGTTTTTAATCCGTAAAGCCGTGAGAGAACTTTCTTTTCACATAGAGTCGGAACGGTTTCTTAAAGACATGGGAAAGTACTACACGGTGATCGATGTCCTTCCGGGAAGAGTCAATTATAAAGAGCCGGAATATACGGAGCTTTATGACATCTACTCGGAATATCTCATCAATTCAAAGGATGAGCTTTACCTTGAATATATCCGTAACAGTATTAAGGTCAATGAAGGATATCTTTTGAACATTGAAGAGGCTAAAAGGTCACCGCTAAATAAAAAACTCGACGAGCTTAGGACTGTTGAACGTCTTATGACTTAAGAGGGGAAATTTCGGAGGGAATATGGCAACTATCAAATTTTTGGAAGAATCAAGAGAGTATCCGGCAGGCACAACGTTTGAGAAGGTTGTGAGCGAGTTCCAGAAAGATTACGACGACACGATCGCTCTTGTTGTAGAGAACGGAAAGATCCGCGAGCTTTTCAAGCGCGTATCGAAGGATTGTGAACTTAAGCCCATTACTTACAGTTCAAACACAGGTCACAAGACTTATTGCCGAAGCGCCATCATGATGATGCTCAAGGCTTTCGATGATGTGCTCGGTCGCGAGAACATCGAAAGGATCAAGGTCGAGTTCGTGATCGCCGACGGTTACTACTGTACATATAAGGGCACTGCAAAGCTTACCGCAGACGTTATCGTCAAGGTAAAAGAAAGAATGCAGGAACTTGTAAAAGAAAACCTTCCTTTCATCAAGGAAAGCACCCAGACGGACGAAGCGATCAAGCTCTTTGCGGAAAGAGGATTTAACGATAAGGTAAGTCTTTTTAAGTATCGCCGTTCTTCGACTGTCAATGTATACAAGCTTGGTGATTATATAGACTATTACTACGGATACATGCTTCCGTCCACGGGCTATGTAAAGTGGTTTGACATCATGCCTTACGATGACGGTTTCATGCTCATTCTTCCCAATAAGAACGCTCCCAAGGAGATCGCTCCTTTTGATGACAGAAAGACTCTGTTTAAGACTCTTAAGGCATCGACCGATCTCGGCGAGAAGCTTAACGTAAGTACCGTAGGAGAGCTTAACGACGCCATCTCCGAAGGCAGGATCAACGATCTTATCCTTGTGCAGGAAGCATTACAGGAAAGAAGGATAAGCGAGATCGCAAGAGATATCGTGGACAGAGGTACGGTCAAGTTCGTACTTATCGCGGGTCCTTCGTCGTCGGGCAAGACTTCGTTCTCACACAGACTGTCCATCCAGCTTCGTACATACGGCCTTAAGCCGCATCCGATAGCATGCGACGATTATTATGTAAACCGAGTTGATACTCCCAGGGACAAAGACGGAAACTACGATTTCGAATGTCTCGAAGCCATCGATATCCCGAAGTTCAATGACGATATGAGCGCATTATTGAACGGCGAGCTCGTGGAGCTTCCTCATTTCAACTTTAAGACAGGTTTAAGAGAGTACAACGGCAATTACTTACAGCTTGAATCCGACGATATCCTTGTTATCGAAGGTATACACGGTCTTAACGACAAACTGACCGAGCAGCTTCCTTCGGACAGCAAATACAAGATATATATAAGTGCTCTTACGAGTATCAACATCGATGAGCACAACCGCATCCCCACCACCGACGGAAGACTTTTCAGAAGAATGGTAAGAGATGCGCGCACAAGAGGCACGACCGCTCAG
>JAGCCY010000222.1 GCA_017651385.1 Lachnospiraceae bacterium | reverse complement strand
GATGCAAAATACATTGTGTTTGCAAGAGGAGCACAGCACGCACTTCTGGGTGCACCCGGAGAAGCAGAGCTTGCGGGCATGGGAGTTTCATATTGCGCAACCTGTGACGGCGCGTTTTTCAGAAAGCGTGACGTATGCGTTGTGGGCGGATCCGATGTTGCCGTAGAGGACGCCATTTACCTTGCAAGAACTTCAAGGAAGGTATATCTGATCCACAGAAGAGATACGTTAAGAGCAGCAAACTCACTTGTAAATGCTCTTAATGCATGTGAAAACGTTACGATCATCTGGGACAGCGAAGTCAAGAGCATAAACGGAGACGGTCAGGTAAGCAGTGTTACCCTTCATAATAAGAAGACCGGAACCGATTCGAACCTTGATGTTCAGGGTGCATTTATCGCGGTAGGTATCAATCCCATCACAAATCTTTTGGATGACATGGGAGTTACGCTCGACGAAAAGGGATATGTTATAGCAGGCGAAGATACAAGGACAAATCTTCACGGTATCTATGCTGCGGGTGATATCAGGAAAAAGCCCATGAGACAGATCATTACGGCAGTTTGTGACGGTGCAAACGCGATCGCGTCCATTCAGGCTGACATGAACGAAGGTTAACCGTAAGACAATATTAAGAATTAGTAAACGGCTAAATTAATAAAGCCATAATAAAATCAGAGTGGTGTTATGAAAAAAGGTATATTTGTTTTTCTTTTAACATTGGCGGCGGTTTTGTTCTTTTACAAAACACCGGCATATGCGTATTTTCCGGTCGAGGAAGATGAGATCATAATGGAATCGGTCGACAACAGAGAGTATGCGGATCTTGTGATCGCACAGGTCTCAAGCTGGGTAAACGTAAGAGATTATCCTGACGAAAATAAGGGTAAGGTACTCGGTAAGCTTTACAACAATTCGGTAGGGCATTTTATCGAGGAGACAGACGGCTGGTATAAGATACAGAGCGGTACGGTTACGGGATATGTAAAAGGCGAGTATTGCGTAAGAGGAGTGGAAGCCATAAAGCTTGCCCGTGATGTTGAAGTCACTTATGCGACCATAAATGTAAGTACGCTTCGCGTAAGGGAAAAACCCACAACGGAATCATCGATACTCGGAACCTTTTCAAAGGGCGACGATCTGGTGGTACTCTCGACCGAAGACGGTTTTGCCAAAGTTACATATAACAATAAATCGGGATTTATTTCCATGGATTATGTGGATATCCACACCGAGTTCGTGGAAGCGGAGTCCAAAGAAGAAGAAGAGGCACGTCTTGCTGCCGAAAAGAAAGCGAGAGAAGAGGCTCAGCGTAAAGCGCAGGCAGCACTTGCGGCCGAACAGGCCAAGCAGGCTCAGGCTGCCCAGGCGGCACAGAGTACTTCATCACCCGCGGTCGAGGTAAGCGGTTCGTCCTCCGAACTCGGACAGCAGGTTATCGATTATGCCGTACAGTTTGTGGGCAATCCCTATGTATACGGCGGTACGAGTCTTACAAACGGCTGCGACTGTTCGGGCTTTGTAATGAGTATATATGCTCACTTCGGTGTAAAACTTCCGAGAACCGGCCAGAGAAATTCCGGTTATGCGATCTCAAGCCTTGCTGAAGCACAGCCGGGTGATATACTCTGCTATTCGGGCCACGTGGCACTTTACATGGGCAACAACCAGATCGTTCATGCGGCAACGCCTTCGCAGGGTATTGTTATCGGTGATGCATCATATACAACGATAATCGCGATCCGAAGAATATTTTAGGTGTTGATTTTTAATTTTTTGGTAATATTTTACAAACCGTATTTTTAAGTTACGAAAATCGATTGTATTTTATACGGACGGTCAAAAAAGTTTTAAGATTTTATGAACATCGGCTTGTGGCAAAAAAACACTTTTCAACAGACTTATCCACATTATCCACAAGACAAGATACACATAAAAACATTACGAAAAAAATTTTTGACATCCGATGTTGACAAGTACGCGTTTTGTGAGAATTTGACGAAAAACATTTTTTTTGAAATCCGTGCTTGACTTTTGATTCAAAAGGGACTATTTAGAACACTTATGAAAAGAACAAATTTTTGTATAATGCTGGCGGTCACTTTGGTGCTGTCAGCATGTACATTGCCCTCGATCGGCATATTTACGGGTGAAAATTCCATAAGCGGTTCCGACGCATCGGGAAGCGACGTTTCGTCTCAGACATATGAACCTTCACAGAGGACTTCGTATACAGAGGACGAAACGGGTGCCGAAATAATAAACGGTGTGGTATCCGGAGGAGAGATAGTGGAAAACCCGTGGACAAGTACCGTGTCGGGCGGCGACGGTAAACCGGACGTTAAAAGATCCAAAGAAAACAAATACGAAAACATAAGTGTTCCCACATGGTTTGAGCATTACGACGGTCTTTATTTCTTTGTGGACTGTTACCACGATCAGATAGTTTATAACGATAATCTAAGAGATCCCATATATATGTGGAAAGTTATGGACGATAATCTTGTCCGCCCGCACACGATAGCCTTCGACGGTGAAATATACATGGTCGATGACACGGACGAAAACAAGATCATAGCTTACAGGAAGATATCAAATAATGACGGATCAATCTATTTTGAACGCATTCAGGAATTTGTGGATATGGGTGAGCGTCCTCATTATATAGTCTATGACGATGAAAGCGGCCGTTTTTTTGCCTGGAGTTCAAAGTCAGGTCAGATGTGGGTGTTTAAACACTCAAAGGACAAGACGGGCGTATTCCTCGACGAATCTTACAATATACCTGCGCTCAACGGCGTATACGTAAGATCCTTTGTGTTTATTGAAGATAAGGTATATTTTGTGTCGGGTACCGGCGGAAACTGCACAATATTTGAAGCCACCGCCGATACATTCGATGTTATAAGAGAGATACCGGTTGCTCCGGAGATCGGAGGAATGGTCCAGATCACAAAGATAGAGGATTATTTTTATATTACGGTATCGACCAGTCTTTACGGAGAACCCGAACTTAAGGATATAATAAGGACCGATTCGCTTGAACATCTTCAGGTCGGCCAGTATGAAAGCCTTTACGAAAGACTTATCGGGGATTTTCCCGGGACTCCTTACAACATAACCCATGTCGACGGCAAATGGTGCCTTACGGTGCACAGAGAAGGCTTAGGCTCTCCCGTGGTGTATTTCGAAGTCAAAGATAACGAAATAGTAAATGTCGGAACGTACTATTGACGACAGGATGTATTCACAGACAGTTAATAAAATATTCATATCTGATAATTTAATTTTCAATGGAAAATTTTCTGACTATATGCTATAATTGTCTCACGTGAAGGACACGAATCCACTATAAAGGAGTGATGCTTATGAAGTTTACTATCTTAGGCAAGAACATCAATGTAACGGACGGTTTAAGATCGGCAGTGGAGGATAAGATCGGCAAACTCGAGAAATATTTTTCGCCCGACACGGAAGTTCATGTAACATTAAGCGTCGAAAAAGAGAGACAGAAG
>JAGCCY010000026.1 GCA_017651385.1 Lachnospiraceae bacterium | reverse complement strand
TTTCATAATAAGTCCAATAGAAATCACCTTCGTTGCCCCAGCCGTAAGTGCCGTCGTTAAAGTTTGTAAGCATCTTCTGCGCTTCAAACTTAAATATCCTTACCGGAAGCATGCTTATGATACGCCTGCCCGCTTCGATCATGTCTTCTCTGTTTCTTTCCTCGACCGTCTCATAGGCAAAAGAACGATTCACGTCTCCCTGATTGTAAGCTCCGCCGTACTCCTCGTTAAGTCCCATCATAAAGTAATGCGCGGGAGTAACACTTCTGGTCTCATCCGGTTCAAACCCCGTGATCCGCTCCATTCCCGATCTTAATAAAAACGCACCCAGCGTTCCGATTGATACGACCACGATAAAGAGAAGCGCTTTCAAAATGTTCTTTCCTGCCCCGTTCGATCTTATCGTCGCAAAAAAATGAAATATCTCAAAGAACAAAAGCACTATAAACGTAAGTATGACCGTAGGCTTTATAAAATATCCGATAAACAGCGTAAGCGTGATAAAAAGCCAGCTTACGGAAAAGCTCTTTGGCTTCTTTCTTAGGAAAAGCCATACCGCAAACGTCGGAAAGAAAATGCTGTAAGTATCCGAATACGGGATGCTGACCCATGGCGAAAGACCCGTAAGTATCACGTAAAGGATCCAGAAAATTACCACGAGAGGCTTTTTGCCCGTAAGTATCCTTACACAGTCCGCAAAGAAATATCCCGTGAGGCTCACAAGAAGGCAGCCCACGATTATAAGCGGAAAATAGACCGCTTTTATGCCGATAGACTTTACAACGATCAATATCCCCGCAAATATTCCGGTCAGAAAAACATTGTTGGGATACAGCGAAAAATAATGCTCATCCAGAATATGTGCGCCGTTAAAAGCCATATCCTGCGCCATTATCACTATCGACCTGCAATCCCAGCCCGTCTCAAAATATATCAAAGCCGCATAATATACCGAAGCGCCGAAAAGCAAAACGGTCAGGATCTTTAATACGTTCATCATGACTTTAAAGTCACCGGGCTCCGCGGCTTTTACCGCTTTGTCCGACCGTATCTTGCCGTTAAAGAAGATGATCGTAAAAATGATAAGAAATACGATAAAGAATGCTAAGTTCGGCACTACGCAGTTATTTTTGCACACATAATAGAAGCGGTTGTCGAGCACAAGATCGACTAAGATCACGATCATGACCGCCACAGCAAATATCCATTCGGTTACGCGAAAAAACTTCTTTTCTGCCAAGTATTATTTCTCCATTGCGATGCTAATTATCTTTTCACAGAAATCAATGTATGACATTCCTGCCGCAGCTGCCTCCTGGGGCATGAGCGACATCGGTGTCATGCCGGGAAGCGTGTTGGCTTCAAGTGCATAGATCTCACCCTCATGGTCCATCATTATATCGATCCTTGCATACTGATTAAGCCTTAAAGCACGGTATACATCTTCCGCCATCTTCTGAACTTCTTTTGTCTTGTCATCGGAAAGCTCGGCAGGGCATGTCTCCAATGTGGAGCCCTCCTGATACTTGTTCTTATAGTCATAAAAGCCTTCCTTGGGCTTTATCTCGATGACCGGAAGCGCCTTGCCCTTTATTACGCCGACCGAAAACTCTCTTCCGTCCACAAACTTTTCCACGAGTACTTCGTTTCCGTAAAAGAACGCGCTTTCTTTTGCCTTTTTGTATTCCTCATCGTTGTGCACGATGTAAACGCCTATACTCGAACCGCCGTCCGTAACCTTTACGACAACCGGATATTTAGGGGTATGATCATCTGTCTCTCCCTTTTTAAGTGTATAGCTTTCAGGAGTCTTGATATCGTAAAACCTGAAAAGATCCTTTGAAAGATCCTTATCCATCGCAAGTGCCGAGCTTATATAGTCATTTCCCGTATAACGGATTCCGTGAAGGTCGAATGCCGCCTGAACCTTGCCGTTTTCGCCGTTTTCACCGTGGAGACCCATAAATACAACATCGGCCTTCTTACATATATCTATCACGTTCGGCCCGAAGAACTCACTGTCCGCATCGGGTCTTAACGCTTTGACCGCGTTAATATCCGGATTCTGTTCCTTTATATTGTCTATGTTGAGCAAAAGCTCATCGCCGCGCTTAAAGACCGAATCGATGTCGTCGGTCTTAAGGCCTAAAAATACATCGAGTAACACCACATCGTGGCCTGCTTTTTTAAGTGCTGAATAAATCTGTTTACCGGATACCAGCGAAACATCCCTCTCTGTACTGGTACCGCCTGCAAGTACAACAATTTTCATCTTCTATTCTCCTTCTTTTGAAAGTGAAAGCTTATAAAGCAACACTATAAATTCGGCATAAGCATCGGGATTGTGCGACAATTCCGAACAGATCTCGCTTCGAGGGTTACGCCCGCAGAAATAGTGAAGATAATTTTTCTCTATCGTGGCATATTCCTGATTGGAGATTATATAATCCACTATAACAAGCTCCACGAGATTTCGTAAAAGAACGCTTTCTTCTCTGTCGCCCGACTCCACAAGATATCTTGAAGCATTGGCTGAATTTGATTTATCCTCGGTGCGCGACATGTAATGTTCCATTAACTTCGTGCAGTATGTTACATTGGTATTTCTCGTTGAAGACATGTATACGATGGCGCCGTCCAAAGCTATGCGCTCTTCGTAATCCTTATCCGCATTGTCTTTAAGATATGCATTTATTATATCACCGTATACACCGTACCCTGTTGCCCTGTACATTTCGACGGCCGCTCTGAACATCTGCGTTGCATCCACAAGTTCTTTATTGGCCTCAAGGCACTTCCATGCAAGGTTCGCAGCTTACATATATTTGGCGGAAGCTTTTGTGTCCTATCTCTTGACCGCGACCGAGATCTTGGCCATTGTGGTGCAAAAATACGCTGTAGCTCTGGTGGTCTCTCCCATTACGGAAAGTCTTTTTTCATCGCTTATCTCGGAGTCGTTAAGTGCAATGGCGGTATACACGCCGCCGGTCTCCGTGTTCTGCATTTTAAGAAGCCAGTCCGCGCCGTACATAGCCTGATCCAGAATATCGGGAATACCGTTTCCTTTATCGCCGTTTCCTTTTTTATCGCTTGCGGCTTTAGGAAAGAAGTCGTGTGCCGTTATAAGATCCTGGACGCAAAGACATACTTCGCAGACATCTTTTTGCCCGTCGGGCCCCGTAAACCAGCCTCCCGAAACCCGGAGGTTTTTGGAGGTATCTCCTTCCAAAGCTATTATGCCCGAAACCCCGTTTTCATCGCGCAGGCCGTCAAGTCCTTTAAAAGCCGCATCCAAAAGATATTCGTATATTCCTTCTTTTATCGTAAAATCATTGGACCTTCCGAGAAGTTCCGTGCGGATATAATATGTTCCTTCTTTTGTAAGATCCGTAAAATCGGCAAACCCCGTAAAGGTTTCATCATCTTCGGTACATTCTCTTTTCCTTACATCCCCGTAATAGACCGGTTCATCGGTCTTACTGTCCACTACCTCGAAACGGCCCGGCAATATCTTTGCATCAATAACGGCGATCTTATCGTCAGCGGGCTCATAACCCACCATATCCACAAGGATCGAAGGACGCATATCCTCCTTCGTATATAAAAGTTCCGATTCTTCAAGCATCGTGGTCCTGTTGACAGCAGGCTCGCTCTGCCCCGGAGCTTTAACGGGAGTGTACTCGCCGCATCCGCTTATAGCCAATGCCGCAAGTAACATAAACGCTGTAAAGTTTTTCAGTCTTAAAAACTTCATACGCAAAAACTCATTTCAACTAAACTTTCGACGTTTAATTATACAACTAATACATAAATTTAG
>JAGCCY010000221.1 GCA_017651385.1 Lachnospiraceae bacterium | reverse complement strand
GAATATCGAAGGTTCTTAAGTATATCCTTCTTTGTAAGAGTCTCCTTGCAGTTTGGATTGATCGTAATGTATGCCTCCATATCATCGTCCGATATGGAAACAGTCATGTCCTCTTCAACGGTTATATCAATTAGATCGATCAGATCCAAAAGATCGTCTTCTTCAACGATCTCTTCTGTGAAACCGTCCTTCAACCGGTTTCTGAAGGCTTCCATCTCATTGGCGGTGTACATTAATGAGTTATAGTACTCAACCTCGAGACCTTCCTCCAGGCCCAGTCTTATCTGCTCCATCTGTCGGTGATCGAAAAGCGGAGACATATAGTATGAAATGTCCAGCTGTTTTTCCATTCCGACCCTTATCTCACGCATCTGCTTCCAGCTGTAACAGTTTCTTGCATAAAAGTCGACATCTGCATTGGACCTGTAGCCCTGTGCTATCTCATGTATAGCCGCACCGGGAAAAGAAACATCGATATATTGGAATATATCAAGCTTATCCTTAAGCGCGTTTAAGATCTCTTCGAGCTGTTCCGCATTATAACCCTGTCTTACATAGGGGATGATATCGATTTTTAGGCTCTTGGATTCGCGAATCTTCTTGGGGACATCATGTTCATAGGAGATAAACTCACTTAAGTCGTTTCCTTCCTCAAGTGCGCGACGTATCTGATGCATCTTCTTGTATGATATGTTGGCATCGTCGTACTTGGATACATCTACATTATTTTCAAAGCCCAGCCTGATCTCTTCAAGCTGGAACCATCCGTAATCGGGAGTAGCATAGGCATGCATATCAAAGCCTTCTTCAAGACCACGCCTTATCTGATACATATTCTGAGGCATGAGCTCTTTGAAGGCATAAACAGACACAGGCACTCCGTTTTCCATACCGAGCGCTATCTCTTCGATCTGCTTTTGTGAAAATCCCTGCTTGAGGAAATACTGCTGTTGCTGCTCTGTCATTGATCTTATCCTATTGAATTACTTTAAACGTCCTTTTTTGATAGTGCGTTTATTGTCCATCATTTCTTCTTTGGCTCTGTTTAAGACATCCGATACCGTCTCATCCATCAAAGTATCGTACTCGGCCATGCCCGATCCTGCCGATAATTTCTCGTAGACCGGAAGATCAGAATGTTCAAGTTCGTTGATCTTGTTTCTTATGTTTTCAAGAAGAAGGTTTCTTTTGTTGTAATCATCACCCAAAAGCACGACCGCAAATTCGTCGCTGCCTATCCTGTATACGGGACTGCAGGTAAATGCCTTGCATATGAGCTTACAGGTGTTGATTATGTAATCGTCTCCTATCTCAGCGCCGAATTTTTCGTAGACCTGTCTTGTATAATTTACGTTGAACATTGCCACGCCGAATTCTAGATCTGAGTTAAATGACATCCTCTTCTGAAGTTCAAGTCCTCTTGCCTCGAAAGCCTTTGAATTCTTTACACCGGTGAGCGGATCTATCTCTGTTGCTTCCTGAAGCTTTAAGTTAAGAAGACTTAAGCTTAAGTCCTTTTTAAATTTCTCAAGACTTGCGTTTAGATTTCTTTTGAATTTGTTGAGCCTGTAGTCGTTGACTCTTTCCATACAGCCTTCTACCACAATATAACCGTAACCGCCGCTCTCGCCGTAAAGAGGCATGAATACATATATTCGGTTCTTTGTGTCTTCATAGCGGTTAGGAAGAAGATCCCGCGATTCGATCTCGGAAGTATCGGAATAAACTCTTCCGTCCTTCATCGAGAAAAGAGTCTTTACAGTCTTTGAATAACCGTTTGACCTGAAATTTCTGTCGGGATTGTATATGCTCTTTTCATATAAGGGATCGAGCATGACGGCAAGATAATCTCCTTCGAACTCATGAGGCTCGAGATAACGCTCGCCCATTTTGTCGGAAAGGTCATCATAGGAAGTCGCTGACATGATAAATTTATCAAGAAGTTCCATGTCGCTGTCGAATATGGTCTCGTGGAACATATCAAGATATCTTCTTTTACCGACCTCTCTCCTTATGGACTCAAAATCCCTTGTGCCATTGCAGCCACAGCTTTCGGACGGCACAAAACTGCAGGGTACGAGGATATGCTGCTCTCGTTCTTTGCCCGAAAGGATATCCATGAAGAACCTTGCACACTCTATACCAACCTTATCCATGTTCTGCTCGACGCTCGATATGGAAGGATTGAATACCTGCGCAAGAAAATCATTGTCAAATCCCGTTACGCATATATCTTCAGACACTTTGTACCCGTTGTCGTAAAGAACTTCACAGATGTTCATAGCTATTGTATCGTTGGCACAAAGAAAAGCGTCCGGGAGCTTTTCCTTATGCTCGATCATCTTTCTTACGAAACGGATCGCCTTGTTGGGCTCCCAGTCCGAATACATGTAGCGGTCTTTTGAAAGGCTCATGCCGCGTTCTTCTAAAACATCCTTTACTGCCTGCATTCTTATATTGGAATCTTCGCTGTTGTCGGTACCTGCTATGAAGAACGGATCTTTAACTTTGTGCTCATCCATAAGATGGTTGACCAGATCTTTCATTGCCGTGTAGTTGTCTGTCGTGATGTAGTAGCTTCCCTCAACGGCACTTCCCGTACACAAAAAAGGAATGCCCGCAGCGACACATCTTCCCGATATGTCCTCGACAACATTCTCAAAATTAATAGAATTGCGCACTATTAAAACAGCATCAAAATCATCCAACACCGGCAGCTTGAATATATTAAGTTCTTTATCCTTTATTTCCGGATCCATTACATACGTCGCGTATGTAATAAAAAGATAGATGTCACAATACCCTTCCGGGAACTGCTCTTCCATTCCGGAAACGATCTTTCTGATGATGTCGGGTCCCCAGCCGCTGCTGAATACGGCAATTTTCTTTTTTTTCATACTATTCCTCTTCTGTCTAAACTTTGTTCGCAAAAGTTGCTACAGATCATAATATCAATTTGCAATTAATGAATTGTTTGCTGTTTTATCAGAATAAAGGATCAATTTGTCGCCCTCTTTTAAAGTAGTGAATCCGTTCGGACTTATCACTTCACCGTTCCTTATGATCATAACAAGCAAGTATTCTGAGGGAAAATCTATATCATCGACCTTTTTATTGCACCACTCATGATGCTTTGTAAGCAATGCCGATATAAAATTGTCGCCTGTTTCTTCTATATGGTTGTCGGTTATCTTGACTTTTGTGTACTGCTCCACAAATCCTGCGGAAATGATACCTGTGGGGATAGCCACCATTCCGACTCCGAGAAACGAGATTATTATCGCCATTATCTGCCCGCCCACCGTAACAGGATATATATCTCCGTATCCGACGGTAAGAAGTGTGGAAGTTGCCCACCATATTCCCGAAAAGGCATTTGAAAAGACTTCGGGCTGTGCTTCGTTCTCAAGGCTGTACATACAAAGCGACGAAGCCACCATCATGATAAGTATCAATACAAGCGATGATAAAAGCTGGTTCTTTTTTTCTTTTATTACCGCGGTGATGACATTAAATGCATCGTACTGTGCATTGATCTTAAATAACCTGAATATCCTTATTACTCTCAACATTCGGAATGCGACCGCGCCGGCCGGAAAAACGAACGGAAGATAGAACGGGAAAAATGTAAGCAGATCAATGATACCGTAAAACGAAAAGATAAATTTAAGCGATGCTTTTGCTCTGGCTTTACCCGGATACAGAAAATCCGCAGTCCAGATCCTTAAAATATATTCAATGGTAAAAATGATTATCGTGATAAGTTCGATCGCATTAAGTAACCTTGTGTACGGAGCGGACTCCTTAAAGGTCATAAAGATCGTCGCAAAGAGGTTTAAAAAGATCATCGCGACGATAAAGAAATCAAAGAATTTGCTTATAAAATCTTCCTTGCTTCCGATCTGTATAATTTTAAAGATTCTCTCTCTTATATTTTTCATAATCGGACCTTAAGTTTGGTAGGAATTGATTGGATTTATTTGTAATTTTATAGTAACATCTTTCTTATAAATTTGGAACAAAAAAAGAAAGTGAAAACTCAATGTTAAACAGTTTTATAGTTGTGGGCACTCAGGTTGCCGTTCTTTTTATAATGATAGCTTTGGGATTCTTCGGCGGTAAAAGAAAGATCATCACCGGGGACGGCGTTAAATGTATAAACGACATAATGCTTTATTTTGTGACTCCCTGTGTTATAATCCATGCTTTTCAGAGGGATTATAATTCCGAGATGCTTAAAAATCTTCTTCTTTCAATGCTTGCCGCACTTATATCCCATATAGTCTGTTATGTGCTTGCTTATGCTTTTATAAGAAACAAAGAAGAGTCAAAGAAAAAGGTGCTTTGTTTCGCGGTAATCTTTTCAAACTGCGGTTTTATGGCACTTCCGCTGCTCGAAGCATTGCTCGGAAGCGAAGGCGTCTTCTACGGAGCGGGTTATCTGACCGTTTTCTATCTGATCGTATGGTCTTTGGGACAGTACTCCATGGCCAAAGGCACTTCAGGCTTTAAAATGTACAAAGCCGTTTTAAATCCGGGCGTTTTATCGGTCATTATCGGTCTTATACTTTTCTTTACATCCTTTAAGCTTCCCGAGATCATAGGCTCTCCCATTGCTTTTCTTTCGGGACTCAATACGCCCGTTCCGATGCTTATTATCGGATATGCGATCTCAAATCTTGACCTTAGGGATATAATAAATATAAAGGCTGAAGCCGGTGTTCTTTTATTAAGGCTTATTGTTGCTCCCCTTATCACTTTAGGTATTTTGTATGCACTTAATTATCGCGGTAATCTACTTATCGCATCGATAGTGTCGGCGGCAACACCGGTGGCTGCGATCACCACAATGTTTTCGATCAAATTCGGCGGCGACGAAAAACTGGCTTCCAAGATCGTGGCGGTCTCTTCACTGTTTTCGATACTTACAATGACGTTTATAGTAGCGTTTGCGCGCTATATTGCATAAGGATATATTATGAACACAGCACCCGCTTATTTAAACTTCAGAGGCGACCTTCCGTTTTGGTATTCGCCGTTCAACGACAACGACGCTGTTTTATTATCCATACTTACAAGCGTTGATTTCGGAGACATGATCACGGAAGAAATGACATTATCCCGCCTGGCACTTAAGTATAAAAATACCGCCATTCCGGACAAACGGGATTCACTGTTTAATGAAAAAGCCCATCTTTTATATATGATGGGCTCTTCAAAAAGGTTTTCGAATGTTAAGATAGCCGATTACGTAAAAGATATAGACTATGTAAATGAAAAAACATTCTACGGGGTGGTTTTTCACATTAATCCGTTCTTTGACTGTATAGTATTTCGCGGAACCGACGGAACACTTATATCATGGAAGGAAAACTTCAACACTCTTTTTGAGTCACCGACAGCCGGCCAGAGTGAAGCTGCCAGATACCTTAAAAACCATCTTGGTTCGGCCTTCAAAAAATACTATGTGATAGGGCATTCAAAAGGCGGTAACCTTGCAATATATTCATCCATCAACCAGGATCAGAAGCTTATAAAGAGGATCAAGCGGATAATCGCCTTTGATGCCCCCGGATTTCTGGATGATATCACAAAAAATGAAAGCTATGATCTTATAAAAGAAAGACTTACGACCTATGTACCCAAACATTGTATCGTAGGAAATCTTTTAAATCCTCCGTTTGATAAAAAGTATGTAAATTGCGTGGGCAAAGAAGTGTATCAGCACGATCTTTTCAACTGGCTTTTGGATACCCTTTCCCCGTCACTTACCGAACCTGCCCCGAATCTTAACGATAATCTTGCTGCCAAATTGAACGCATGGGTATATTCGATACCGGTCGAAGAGCGAAAAGAAGTGATAGACGAGCTTTTCTCCGTATTCACAAAGAACGGTATCGATCACATATACAATCTCCTGCATCTGGATCTTAAACGCACGATCGGGATCATAATGTCCGCTACCAAGTTTTCATCCGAAACAAGGGATTTCTTAAGTATAATATTTAAAGAACTCAAAAGCTGAACATAAAAATGCACCCTGATGCCATAAAGCATCGGGTGCATTTTTTAAAGATAATTGACCGTAAAATGCGGTTCTCCGCGACTGTCGATATCGAGTAAGATAAAACTCGGCTTATGATTAAACTGACGCGGAAGCGAAAGACTTCCGGGATTGACCGCCCAGATGCCGAGTTCTTCGTCATATTCGACCGAAGGAACATGGGTGTGACCGTATATCACGATATCCGCCCCGCGCTCCGCCGCCTTATAAAGAAGCCTGTCCGTTCCGTAATAAACTCCGTCCCTGTGCCCGTGCACGAGTAAAAACTTTAGCCCTTCGATTTCAAATTCTTCCTCGCTTTTCAGCCTTGTGCCGAAATCGTTATTTCCCGATACCATCTTAACCGGACAGCTTACGGCTGCTTTTAACTCATATTCGCTTCCGGAAACATCGCCCGCATGGATAAGCATATCGGGCATTCCGGTTTTCTTTATAAGCTTATAAAAATTTCCGTCATAACCGTGAGT
>JAGCCY010000220.1 GCA_017651385.1 Lachnospiraceae bacterium | reverse complement strand
TTTGTACTGAAATCTCTTTGTAAGAATGCAAATACTTTTGCACAAAGACTAAGGTTAAGGTTATAATTTATATTCGGGGGACTCATAACAACAATGAAAAAAATAACTGAAGGTAACACCGCAGAGATCCGGGATATATATTTAAAACAGATGAGATATTCTTTGGAAGATATTCAACCGTATTTAGACGTGATCATCCCGATCAGAGAAAACGAACTGAGGAGACAGAATGCATAAAAGAGTTTTTACAGTAGGATTAATGTTTATATCGATAATATGCCTAGCAAGCTGCGCGGGTAAAAATGTCAATTCAGAACCCGTTGTCCCCGAAGATAAGTATTCCGATATCCTTGATGCACTTGTGGATTATATCGAGAACGGTATTGAAACGGGGATAACTATTTACAATGAATCCGATGAGGTCGACAGGATCAGTTACAGAGACGGTTTTATGCAGATCTTTAGATATGAGGGTGCACTTGATGATTATGCTTATGTAATAACGGATATCAACTTTGACGGTACGGATGAACTCTTATTTGGCGATAAAGTAGATTTCTATGACAGTCAAAGGAACATCGTAAGTCTTGACTATCAGACGCTTTATACGCTTAAGGACGGGAAACCGGTTATGCTTTCGGGTGATGATTATACATTCTGTACGCCTCTTAAAGACGGATGTGTTCTTAAAACTTCATTCACGAATGAATGCTTTTATTTTTCAAAATACGAGATTACGTCGGATGCAGCTTTAAAGCTTATAGAAGGATATAAAACGTTTGAGATGATCGATGAGTACAATCATTCGGAGGATTGCTATCATATTGAGGCAGACGGAACCGAGTCTCTGACCGATTTTTCTTTTGATGATTTTTTAAAAAAATGGGATGAATTTATGGCACTAAAGGCCGAGACATCACCTGAAACACTTTCACAATATAAGGGAAATTCATACAACGGGGACTAAATATGTTTGAAAACATAAAATGGATATTTTTCGATGTGGGATCCACGCTTATGGACGAATCCAAAGTGTATGAGCATCGGTTTAAGGATATGGCGGATAACGCCGGGGTGTCTTACGAAGAAATATACAATACCGCAATGGATTTTTATCATAAAAACGAGCGTGGGGACATAAGGACGTGTAAACTGTACGATCTTCCGCGTCTTGTGTGGTATTTTGAAGAAGAAAAACTCTATCCCGATGCCGAAAGAGTTCTTAAAGCTCTTAAAAAGAACCATAAGATCGGCGTGATAGCAAATCAGTCGCTCGGAACAGCTGACAGGTTAAAAGAACACGGGATCCTAAAATATATGGATATTGTTGTGGCGTCAGCGGAGGAAGGTCTTAAAAAGCCGGATCCCGCAATATTTAAACTGGCTTTAAAGCGAGCGGGCGTTAATGCCGATGAAGCGGTTATGATAGGCGACCGTATAGATAACGATATAGTTCCCGCAAAGACGGTCGGAATGAGAACAGTATGGATCAGGCAGGGTTTCGGAAAGTTCTGGCACCTTGAGGGCGAAGAACAAAAGCCTGATAAAACCATAGATTCGCTTACAGAACTTTTGGGTATTTTTATTAAGGGAACGCACATTGTGCACCCTATCCCTCCGACTTTCGACAAAGATTCGAAGATCCTTATCCTGGGAAGCTTTCCTTCGGTAAGGTCCCGAGAAATGGGATATTTTTACGGGCATCCGCAAAACCGTTTCTGGAAGGTGGTGGCCGAAATATACAATGAGCCTGTTCCCGGGACGATCGAAGAGAGGAAGAGTTTTCTTTTGAGAAATCACATAGCTGCATGGGATGTGATAAGATCCTGCACGATCACGGGCTCGTCCGATGCGAGCATCAAAGACGTTGTTCCGAACGATCTGTCAAAGATCCTCGATAATTCAAAGGTTACGAGAATATTTGTAAACGGTAAAAAAGCCGAAGAACTCTATAAAAAATATACGTATAAGAACACGGGTATAGAGGCAAAACTCCTTCCGTCCACAAGCCCCGCAAATGCGGCGTGGAAACTTGACAGACTTATTGAGGAATGGAAGATCATAAAGGAGGGAGTATAATGAAAGATAAGATTGAGGCAGTAAAGGTATCAGGACGGTAGAGTTAAATGAATAAAGTATTTATATCGACGGGCGCTCTTCTCGGGATGCCCAACGGCAGAAATTACAGACTTTTGGAAGACGTGGAAAAGCGGCTTGATTGCGACGGTTTTGAGTTCATGGTATACGGTTCGTGGTATCCAAAGATCGATGAACTTATAAGGACCGTTAAGGGTTATAAGCTTAATATCCCGGTCATTCATTGCAAGAAATCTTTATCCGAGCTCATTGCCGGCGGAAAGGTATGGTTTGAAGACGGGCAATATAAGAGATATACATTTACCCCCGATGAAGACGAAGAAAATTATAAAAATGCAATAGAAGACTTTAAGATAAACCTTCGCGTTGCGAAGGAATTCGGTGCCGATAAAATGGTATTCCATTTATGGAACGGTCTTATCTCGGACAAGAATATAGAACTTAATATAAAGCGTTTCGGGGTATTTAAGGAGATGGCCGAAAAAGCGGGAATATCCCTGATGGTCGAGAACGTGATCTGTAACAAAAACACGCCTTTGTACGATCTTAATGAGGTTTATAAGTCATACCCTGATGTTAAATTTGTATATGACACCAAAATGGCTGAGTTTCACGGTGAGACGCTCGATCTTTTTAAGCCTGAATGGGACTGGATGCTTAAAGACGGTCATATCGGGCACCTTCACATCAACGATTACGGCGGAGGCCTTAAGGATTTTAACAATCTGAAGGTTCTCCCTATAGGTAAAGGGCATGTTGACTTTGATGCATTTTTTGAAAAGCTGTCGGGCTATGGCTATACCGGAGATTACACGATCGAGTCCACGGCATTTTCAAAAGAACGCGAGGGCATTGACTTTGATATGTTAAACGAATGCATAGACAATTTAAGAAAACTTACGGAAAAATATCAGAAGGAAATCTTGGTATGAGTCATAAAGCGGTTATTTTTGATATGTATGAGACTTTGATCACATTTTACAGAAGCCCTCTTTATTTCAGCGAGAATATCGCAGCTGACTGCGGGCTTTCGCGGGCCGAATTTAAAAGCTTCTGGGACAAGACCGAGGATGACAGAACGCTTGGTAAAGTAACGTTTGAGGAAGTTATAGAGGATATTTTAAGATCCACCGGGCGCTATTCGGATGAACTTCTTAAATTGATATCCGAAAAAAGACAAAGATCTAAATACGAAGCTTTTAAGACCATAGATCCCGAAGTGAAGGAATTGCTTAAGGAGCTCAAAGACAGGAAGGTTAAGATCGCACTTATCACCAACTGCTTTCATGAAGAGCGTACGGCTATAAGAGACAGCGACATTTTTAAATGTTTCGATGCGGCGTGTCTTTCATGCGAGCTCGGTGTAATGAAGCCCAACGAAAAGATATTCAAGGACTGTTTAAAAAAGCTTAACCTTAAGCCCGAAGAATGCCTGTATGGGGGGGACGGAGGAAGCAGTGAGCTTGAGGCCGCTTCTGCTCTCGGTATGAAAGCCTTACAGGCAACATGGTATTTCAAAGACAATACAAGGGATCATGTGCATTTAAAGAAAGATTTTGCAACGCTCCTGCGTCCCATGGATGTGATAAGATTTTTATAGAAAATGCATATATACAGGCAGCAGGGCTAAAAAGCCCTGCTTTTTATATTTTTTAAAAAATTTTATTTTTTTTGTAACGTTTGGTATCATTAGTTGGACTAATTAGTATAAAGCAAAAGAAAAGACCGTTTAAAGCGGGAAAAAATCAAAAAAGGAGGTGGTACGGTGAATATGGATGGCATCTATGAACAGTATTTCGAGACTGTTTACGGATATCTTTATACTCTTACCGGCGGTAATCCTGATGCCGCGGAAGAGCTTACTCAGGAAACATTTTACCGTGCCACGAAAAAAATATCCGAATTTCGGGGAGACTCAAAGCTTTCTACATGGCTTTGCCAGATAGCGAAGTTTTCGTATTATCAGAGCATAGACAAAAAGAAACGTTTAAAAGAAGTGCCTCTTGATGACACTTTCGAAGCCGTTTCACCTTCTTCGACAGAAAATAAGATCGAGGAAGCCGAGGCAAAGGTTAACGTATATAAGGCCATAAGCGCTTTGGGATCACCGATGAAAGATGTGGTGCTTTTAAGACTTACCGGCGATCTGAGTTTTAAAGAGATCGGTGACATATTAAATAAATCCGAAAACTGGGCAAGAGTAAATTTTTACCGGGCCAAACAAATTCTTGGAAAGGAGCTTGAACACAATGAATAATACATATTCCGACGCGATCGTGATCGACCTGCTCCCTTCCTATATAGACGGTCTGTTAAGTGAAGAAACGGGGCTTATGGTCACGGAGCATTTAAAGAACAGTCCCAAATGTATGGAAATATACAATATGATGATCGCCGACCTTGATATATCGTCTAAAAGACCGGTCAAAAGATTTAAATACAGAAAAAAACATGTCGGCATGATGATCCTTTTAAGTTATATTCTTTTTCTTTTGCTTGTATGGATATATATGATCATTGAGATTGCAAAGGGATTATGATGAAATGAGGTGAGAGGATGCAAAACGAGATGGATTGCAAGGTCGCAAGAGACCTGATGCCGCTTCATCTTGAAGGACTTTTAAGTGATGAGTCCGAAGAATTTTTGGCGCGTCATCTTGATTCCTGCGAAAAATGCAGGGCAGAATTAAACAGAATAAAAGATAATATTGAAAACGGGATCATCGAGGAGAAAAAGAAGGAGAACCGTTTTGTAAAGGCGGTAAAGCGCTATCGGCATGTTCTTATCGGCCTTATCATCGGGATAGTGCTGGCGGTTCTTTTGATAATCGGAGGATTCGTGGCACTCGGACACCAAATATCAAAGGCTACGGGTGTTGAGGCTTCCACACTTACCGATCCCAAAGACTACGAAACGGCCGATTACAGAGGTATCGCAAAATTAATGCTTTTCCCCGACAAAGCGGAGGTTTCCGATAATATCAAAGAGTATTACTATGACTGCGGCGGCGGTGACATGTATCAGATCTATATAATAAGATTAAACTGTAAATATACCGCTGAAGAGTTTGCACGGGAAAAAGAACGCCTGCTTTCCGTAAAGGATAAAAAGCAGGCGGTTTACGACGAAGAAGAATTTTCGCTTCCGGCAGTCTGTGCGATGATGTACGGCGACGGCTTTGAATATGCGGTTCTTAATGAAGGGGCCTGCGAGATAGATTATATCTATCTTCAGGGAGCAGACAGAAGAAACATACCGTTTGACAAAAAACTTATCCCGAAAGACTACGGTCAGCACGGCTGGAATTTTGAAAATGAACGCGAACCTTTTTCCATATACGAATAAGCGGCTCACAGGAGGACACAATGAAAAAAACAAAAACTTCCCATGCCGTACTCGGTATAGTATTGGGTGTGGCCATAGGAATAATAACACTTTTTACGATATTCTTTGCCCTTGTTTTTTTATTTTTTATGGGCGGACCTGCAAAGACTTATAAAGACATAAAGGATTATCCCAAGATATTTAACGAAAACGGGATCCGGACCGGTTATATAACTTTCCCCGAAGAGATTCCCGAAGGAACGCTTGAGACGGAGTTTTATCATAAGTACAGGGACACGCTCTTTTCGCCTACAGTACAGACGTATCTTAAGTGCAAATATACCGATGTGGCTTTTAAAAAAGAGATACTGCGCCTTGAGAATACATCCAAAACCTACGGAAACAGAAAAGAAGTGCTTAAGCGCGATGATGAGGGCAAATATAACTATCCCGCATATATAGCGGTCGAGAATGCTGCGGATACATATGAATATGCACTTATAACAGGTGACAATGAGATTGTATACATTTTCACGATGTATGGGGATGAGGTTTCACTCGGATTCGACAAAAAATATCTTCCGAGCGATTATATGACTGAAGAGGGCAAGGAATTCGGAAGCGGTTTTTCTATCTATTACGCCACAGTTTCGAAGGACAGCATCAGTGAGGATTATTCCCGCGATCCGAATCCTGAGGTTAGATCGGGACACTCGGTAATAATCGGTGACGACATGGTAGTGGTAGGCGTAAAACTCACAAGCGAAGGCCGTGAGGAAATAGTACAGGTAAGTTATTTTAAGGACTCGGGAGATATTAAAAACGGTACCGAGACTGAGTATCACGATCTGGACGGCACTATATTTGTGGATCTTAAGGCAGATTACGACAACTATACCGCAACACTTTCATACGAGGAAAACGGCGTTACCAAAACAAAAATATACCCGTAACAACAAAAACGGATTATTGGCATATCATATGCTAATAATCCG
>JAGCCY010000219.1 GCA_017651385.1 Lachnospiraceae bacterium | reverse complement strand
ATCTCATCCTCGGAGATCTCTGTCTTTGCAAGCTTCTTGAACGCTTCGTTACCGTCACGTCTTATATTTCTTACGGCTACCTTGCAATCTTCGCCCTTTTTCTTGACTTCTTTGACAAGATCCTTACGTCTTTCTTCCGTAAGTTCGGGGAATACAAGTCTTATTACCGCACCGTCGTTTGAAGGAGTGATACCTACATCCGAAGCCATGATAGCCTTCTCGATATCTTTGATAAGTTTCTTTTCCCACGGAGCGATCTGAATGATCCTGGGTTCGGGAACGGTGATGTTTCCGACCTGCTGTATGGGTGTGGGAGTTCCGTAATAATCAACCCTGATCTTATCAAGTACATGGGGATTTGCCCTTCCCGCACGGATGGTGGCAAATTCCGATTCCATAAAATCAACGGCTTTCTGCATTTTTTCCTGATATACCTTGATCCTGTCGTCCATAAGTCTTCTCCTTAAATTCTCTTATACTGTAACCCTTGTACCGTTAAAATCTTTACTCATTGCTTTGACTATGCTGTTTTCCTCGTTAAGATCGAATACAAGGAAAGGCATTTTATTTTCGAGTGCCAGCGCGCTTGCGGGAGTATCCACAACCTTAAGGCCTCTTTTTACAACTTCCGAAAGTGAGATCTCGTCAAACTTCTTTGCATTGGGATTGATACTCGGATCGTCGTCATAAACACCGTCTATGGACTTTGCCAGAAGAACGCTGTCAGCCTCGATCTCAAGTGCCCTTAAGACTGTTCCCATGTCCGTTGAAAAGTAAGGATGTCCCGTACCGCCCGCGAAGAATACTACTTTTCCGGCCTGCATGCTCTTTATGGCCGCTTCCTTGGAAAACTGAGTTGTAAACGTACCCAGTATGAACGGTGTGAACACTTCCGTATCTATACCCTCGGTCCTGAACACTTCGGATACAAAGAGACAGTTCATTACAGTTGCAAGCATCCCTATCTGGTCTGCCTTTGCACGATCCATACTGCCGGAAGTCCTTCCTCTCCAGAAATTACCGCCGCCTATTACAATGGCAATCTCATTTCCTTTCATGATCTGTTTGATCTGATCTGCAACTTCTCTTACGGTGGGCTCGTCAAAACCGGTCTTCTTCTCGCCGGCCAATGCTTCACCGCTTAATTTTAACAGTATTCGCATCTTAATCTCCCGATATTATTTATTTTTGTTCTTTTTGAATTCATCAAAGAATGTGGTGGGACTTACATCCGCATAGCACTGTGAGCATACACCTTCGATAACCGCACCGTTGTTGATCTGTACGGATTTACTCTTGATGTTACCCATAACGATCGCGGAAGTATCGAGCACAACGGGACCCTTTACATCGATATCTCCCTTTACGGCACCTGCGATAACTGCGCTTGTTGCGAAGATGTTACCGATGATGACCGAACTCTGTCCGATCTTAACGGAGCCGCGGCTGTTGATCTCGCCCGTGATCTTTGCATTTTCTGCGTAGATCTCTGCTGCCTTTGAATCACCTTCGATGGTACCGACAACATTTAACTTACCGTTTATGGTGATATTACCCTGAACGGTACCCAGAAGTTCAAGTGAACCCGAGGATACCACATCACCTGCGATAGCCATGCCCGCTGTGATCGTAGCAGTTTCGTTTGATGCTTTCATCGTGTTCTTGGGCTCTTCATATACAGGCGCCTGGGGAGCGGGTGCCTCAGCCTCATTTAAATTGTCTAAAAGGGCGTCAAGATCGAGTGAATCGACTTTGGATTCCGACTTTGCTTCGGCTGCTTCGGCCTTTGCTTCTTCTTCGGGCACCATTTCGTTGACGGCCTGTGAAATGTCATCCTTTAAATCTGAAAAAAATCCCATTTTACTACTCCTCCGTAAAAAACATTTATTAATCCACCGATATATGCTGAATCGGATTGGTTTCATCGCTGATCGGCAGGATAACCGTATCATCCATCGATCTGATGTATTCGATTATCTCGGGCAAAGCCTCTACCGTTGTGACTTTTGAGCCCGTATCGTGAAACAGTATGACCGCTTCTTTAAAATTCTTAAGATTACAGGTCGAGTTATATACTATCTGATCCTTTGAAAGGATAATGGATGTAGCGTCCTGTGAAGATACGTTCCAGTCATAATATATTATGCCCTCGTCCTTAAGAAGCTTAGCGTAAGTGTGCATGTCGACGGGACTTACCTTATTTGAGCTTCCTCCGGGGAATCGATAAAATCTCGATTCCACACCCGTAACCATATAAAGAAAGTTCCTGAGGGTATTCGTATCTTCCATAAAGGCCTCGGGACTTGCGTAAATCTTCGAATACACGTGACTGCATGAGTGCATGCCCAAAGTATGGCCTTCATCCACTATTCTTCTGTATAATTCTTCATTTTCCCGACCCTCCTTGTATATCACAAAGAAGGTGGCCTTAACATCATATTCCTTAAGTATATCAAGTATTTCTTCGGTATTGACGCTCGGTCCGTCATCAAAGGTAAGATATACCTTTCTGTAGCCGTCATAAAGTTCCTCGTCGGATAAAGCCAGAGCTTTTATCTCTTCCTCCGTCATGGACTCCACATCACGTTTGGGACCGTTGCTTTCTTCTTTTACAACTTCGCTTGCTACGGGCGTTGGTATCACTACCGCCGCATTGGAAGCCAGCATCTCCGTTTCTTCAAGATACTGGTTTATCAAGACCGTCTGTTCGCGGACGGTTTTTGAAAGTTTATAGTTCTTGACCGAAAGAATTACAACCATTAACCACGGAACAATGATAAGGGTCAAGGCAAATCCTAGGATCTCCTTCTTAAGACGCTCAACACGTCTTTTCCGCTTATCGCTATCCATTTTACCATACACTCCTTAGGTTGAAAACATAAATTACTCTTAAATATCACGTGTTTTGTTAAAAGAAAAAGCGTTCTTTTAACTGCGCTTTACAGCCTTTAAGATCACAACTCCGCCGGGATTCAACTCCTCTTCCCTGTCACCGTTTTCAAATGAGTATCCGTCGGGACATATTATCCTCAAAACACTCTTTCCCTGATTCTCAAGATGTGCCATAACGACGTCGTCGTTCTTTTCAAGGCGTATTACATGAAGACAGTTTCTGCCGCGGAGGCCTTCCACGCACATGTACTTAAATTCATCGCACATTACGGGGAAAAGCTCTGCCTTTTCCATATCGGAGTACAGGAATGCTTCGAAAACCGCCGCAGTGATACCTAAATTGGCATCCATCTGGAAAAGAGAATGCTCATTGTGGCCGGTAAACAGGTTATCGAGCGTAAACTTCTGAATGATCCTGTTAAGCGCAAGATACCATAACTTATCGTCGTAAAGGCGTGCGGAAATATTGGCAAGGTGCACAAGCCCCCAGCCTGATATCGCATCCACACCGTCGATAAGGCGAAGCTTTGCAGCCGTATGACAGGCGTTGAAAAGATCGTCGTTTCCGTTTTCTTTTGCTTCTCGTCCCGGGAAAACGGGATAAAGATGTGAAGAATGTCTGTGATGATAGTCATCCTTAAAATCATCGGGAAGCCATTCCTTTAAAGCACCGTCTTCGTTTACCTTATATTCGGGGAATTTTTCGTATTCCTTCTTCCATTTTTTTAAGTTTTCGGTCTCAACACCCATGATCTCACAGGCATTGATGAGATTTTTGTATACCTCCTTGGCGATCGCGACATCCATTGTCGCGTTTATCGCTGTGGGCGAATCATGTCCGATCGGAGTATTCTCTGGTGAATAGGACGGCGCGAACACATAAAATCCTTTTTCGTCCTCGATCAAAAAGTCTTCGTAGAATCTTACGACTTCCTTCCAGTACTTAATGCCTCGAAGAAGTATATTCTTATCGCCCGTATATTCGTAATAATCCTCATAAACCGAACTTAACCAGCCCGCGCCCGCAGTCCAGAATACCATCGGCCAGCCGTGGCTTAAATGTCTTAATATTCCGTCGGATGATACTCTGGGTGCACTGAATATACCGTTGCATCCATAGTAGGCCTTTGCGTTTTTCTTAAAGTCTTCGGTATATGATTCAAGCCAGTCGAAATAAGCTCTCGCAAATTCGGGCAAAGCTCCCGGAAGGACCTGCCACATCATCATCTGTATGTTCTCATCGAGAGTATAGTCGCTTGACCACGGCGGATTTGCCGTGCCGCTCCACACGCCCTGAAGATTGGGAGGAAGCTTTCCGAAACTCGATATCTCAAGGTAACGGCCGAAATCCGACATCCTTTCAAGAAGTTCGGGTGCAAGCTTATCGGGCGTGCACATATCCCTTAACTCTTCGGTCGTAAGCTCTCTTTCGTCGTCGGAAAGAGTGACCCTGACTCTTTCAAAAAGCTCCTTGTGGATGGTCGTGTGTTCTTTTAACAGCAGAGCATAATCGGAAGGCATATCCTTAAGTACCCTTAAAGCCTTGACCTTTGATGCTTCCTTTCGGTTCATCCAGGGATCCAATGTATAAAGAAGAAGCACTTCCTTGGCGGAATTAACGCTCAAAGCCCTGTCGCCGTTAACTTTTACGTCCGCTCCCGTTATGACTTTAAGACAGGATACATAACCGCTGTCTTCTTCGGCATGGGTTGCCGCGGTTACGATAACGTTGTCCTCGACAGAATGACAGATATCACCCATGTCGTGGATCTCACCGTTTTCACCGACGGATATCTTAACGTCAAAGGTTCCGCTGTCCTTTGTCATGTATACCACAAGTACGTTTCTGGTCCTTGACACAAAAGACCGTCTGGTATAAAAACCGTCTCCCGCTTTAAAAGAAACCGT
>JAGCCY010000025.1 GCA_017651385.1 Lachnospiraceae bacterium | reverse complement strand
CAAGAATATAGGCCACAAACGAAATTGCGGCAACACTGATCGCGTAAGGAAGCTGTGTCGATACATGATCGATGTGGTTACAGTGTGCGCCTGCCGACGACATGATAGTCGTATCGGAAATGGGTGAACAGTGATCACCACAGACAGCACCTGCAAGACATGCGGAAATACCTACGAAGAACAGGCTTGAAGTCTCCGGGAAGATAACCGAAACGATCGGTATAAGGATACCGAAAGTTCCCCACGATGTACCCGTTGCAAAAGCGATAACACATGCAACGATAAATACTATTGCGGGAAGTGCCCACTGCAGATGATCGGCACCTGCCATCATGTTCTGTACAAATACCGAAGCTTCAAGAGCGCCGTTTGTCATATTCTTAAGAGCCGTAGCAAGAGTTAATATCGTAATGGCGGGAACCATGGCGATAAAGCCCTTGGGAATGCATTCCATAGCTTCTTCAAAAGAAACAACCTTACGAACGACCAGATATACGATAATAAGTACGAGTGCTATAAGACTTCCCCAGGGAAGACCTACTGTTGCATCCGTCTCTGAAAATGCTTCCGCGATCGACGCACCGCCACCGAGTGATTCATTACCGTTTCTTATAAGTGCCCAAATACAGATCACTATCAGAGCGATAATGGGAAGGATAAGATCGTAAAGCTTGCCTTTATGAGGATTGGCGGGGCCTTCCTCTTCGAGTTTTCTCTCCTGCTTTTCATCCTGTAACGATACATCAAGAATACTGAGGTCACCGGTCTTTTGAGCCTTGATCTCGAACTCCGACATCTTGCCGTAGTCATAACCCAAAAGCGCAAGCACGATTATAAATACAAGTGTGAATATCGAATAAAAGTTATAGGGGATAGCCTTTATGAAAAGTTCAAAGCCGGTATAGGTCTCACTCTCAACACAGCCTGCAACAGCTGCCGCCCATGAAGAAACCGGAGCGATCATACATATAGGAGCCGCAGTCGCATCGATAAGATATGCCAGTTTGACTCTTGAGATCTTCTTCGCATCCGTAACGGGAGCCATGACCGAACCGACGGTAAGACAGTTGAAGTAATCGTCGATAAAAATAAGAACACCCAATGCAAAAGTTGCAAGCATTGCACCTGCTTTTGTCTTGATGTGGCTCTGCGCCCATTCACCGAATGCTCTGGATGCACCGGATTTATTGACAAGCGCAACAACGATACCCAAAAGCACAAGGAAAAGAAGAATACCTGCATTATCGGTGATCGCAGCGATCAAAGCATCGGATGTAAGTACATCCATGGTGCCGGTAAACTTACAGTCGGCAGCCATAACCGCGCCGAGCACGACACCGATGAAAAGCGAAGAATAAGCTTCTTTGGTGATAAGTGCAAGAATAATAGCTACAAGCGGAGGAACCAGAGCCCATGCCGTACCTGCAAAAGTACCACCTGCAGCATGCACGATCGCAATGATCACCACCATTGCCACGAATATGATCGCGGCCAGTAAAGCGGATTTCTTTTTCATAGAATTCTCCTCTCCCGTTTTACGGGATAAATAAAATTACCCGCCCTTATTAAGGACGGGCAGAACCATATATAATGGTAACTTTTACAGAGCAATTTGTCAACGCTTTAATGCATCAAAGCATAGCGTAAAGATTTCTGCCAAATAATACATGATCCTACTCTATCACGTGGTAAAACGCTGCAAGATATTCGCAGAGCCAGAACATTCCCCTTACATACACAAATAAAAGTGCACCGTTAAGCCACGGCCTTAACTCTTCTTTTTCTTTGATAAGCCTTAATACAAGCGATATTATCACCACGATAAAGAAAACAAGAGTACCGTATGTCGCACGGTCGGGATAATGCGGCGAAAGAACCATGGCACCCCAGGAAAGGGCTGCCATTACAAGCAAAAGAATCGTCTTTATATCAACCTTCTTTTTAAGAAGCGGATAATACATTATAAGAAGTATAAGTGCGAGGATCGCTGCCGGATAGAGAAAATCAAAGATTCCCCTGCTTTCCGAATAAACTCTTAAAAATGCTTTCCATAAAAAGCCCTTACCGGCATCGACTTCGGCGCTTCTTTTAAAATTTCCCGGTGCGATTATGCAGGCAAGCGAACCGAGAAAAGAAAATACACAGCCTAAGATCATCCATAACTTAACGGAAAGATCCTTTTTCTTTCTGTAAACGATCGTAAAAAGCGAAAGAAGCCATACCGTGGGCCCCATATTTTCGTTACTCCAGCCCGCAAGGACCGAAAGCGGCACTATCCATACGGTGATACCCGAAAAAGGCTTAACGTCACCGTCCGAAAACTCACGGAGATAACAGTATGCAAAGAAGAGTACAAATACCGAGATATAAAGGTAATTGGCGCTTCCGGACTGCCAGTACATGCTCATCATCCAGTTTGCGTTAAGTCCGTGGAGCATACCCATAACGATCGAAAGGTCAAATGCCCACCCTGTGATACTTAACTTAACATCTGCGATATCGGTTGCGGTAATGATGATCACGGTTGAAAGAAGCAGCGTAAATACAACGTTTAAAACGTTATTTATGACTTCTCCGCACAGAAACGTAAACTGAAGTATCCCGTGTGTCATGCTCCTGCCGCCCCAGTTAAGATAATGCCAGACCTGGCTTTCCCATATATCGGAAATACTCTTAAGAGGTTCTCCGGTCTTTAAATTAGTGGAATACCAAAGGTCGTCCAGCATATACGGTACTGTCTTATGCGTAAAAGCTATTATGAATATCGTGACTGCGAGCAATAAAAATGCGGCAGTATTTTCAATGATCGGATTTTTCGTCTTCATAGTGAAAATACTACCGCAAAACGGTATTTTTGGCAATTGTATTACCTTTACTCGGCGATCAGATGCTCAGCGATATTCTCCTCGCTTATCTTATAATAATCGTCTTCCTTAAGTTCATACCGGTGGAAATCTTCATATATTGCCATAAATTCTTCATAAGATATCTGATATTCGCTTCCGTCGGACTCGGAAACATCTACGAGCCCCTCTTCCACGTTGACTATATCCTCTTCTTCGATATAATACGATCTCACGGTCACAAACTCACCGTTTTCATATCTCATGACCTGTGCTCTTCCGCCAAGATCGATCACCGAATAGAAAAATTCTTTGGTATCCGGATTATAGCAGTCAAATACACCCACTACCGATTTATCCCAGTTATAACTGTTCTTGTAATTTCTTACCGTCCATCTTTCGTAACCGTAAGGTGACATCATAAGTTCGATAATACCGTCGCCGTCAAGATCGTCGGTATAAAAAACACAGTAGTTTTCGTCGTAAGTGACCGCTTCAAGACTTCCCACAAGATAAAAATCTTCGCCGCCGGTCATATACATCCTTAAATAATCGGCATAAACGAATTTTACTTCCATGGCGCTTTTTATATTTGATACCGCCTCATCGATCGAAGCCATCGGGAGATTGTCGGTCAGGATCTGCCTTGCCAGGTTAAAGGCTTCGGTCTTGGGCATATATGCGCCGTTTGTCTTTATTATCGCATCATCGGGTCCGTAAAAGAAAACATGTTCCGAAAAACCGTCCAAAACTTCCGTATCGGGCTCAACCTCAAGAAAATAAAGCTTTTTTAGATCGAGACCAGACTCTATATTTGAATACGAACTGTCATCGATCGTTCCTTCATAGATAAGATTATCCATAAATTCGGCCGTAACGCGCTTATCCTTATAAACTTTTACGATCGCAGGGGTACTTTCGATCTCCGTTCCGAAACCACCGTCGTCCCAGTCAAAACCGATCAGGATATTTTCGCTCAATTCGGGCAAGACCCTGACATCCTCTTTTGAAGATCCTCCCGGAATGAGACCGCTTCCCGCGGGCGTATCGGCACAGGCGCAAAGTGAAAAAACACATATACACATCAATATCAAAACAAATTTTTTCATAAAAACTCTCCCATAAAAAAATACGGCACCGGGTATCGTATCGGCGATACCCGATGCTGTATTATATACCATAAGATCTTCTTATGCAAAGAAAAGCTTTGAAAGCGTCATGGGATCGATGTACTCGCCATCCTTGTAAACTCTCATGTTACCCGATGCGATCTCATCGATGAGCATTACGGAACCGTCCTTGGCATAACCGAACTCAAACTTGATATCATAAAGATCAAGTCCCTTAGCCTTAAGATCGTCTGCAACGATCTTTGTGATGGCACGTGTCATCTTCTTTGTGTCTTCATACTGTGACTCGGTCATAATGTTAAGAGCTGCAAGCGCATCCTTTGTAACAAGCGGATCGCCCTTTGCATCGTTTTTAAATGTCATTTCCACATATTCGGGAAGATCGGCACCCGATTCGATATATTCGCCGTATCTCTTTATAAAGCTTCCGACTGCCTTGTATCTGCAGATAACTTCAAGACCGTGTCCGAATACCGTTGCAGGAAGGACTTCCATTGTAGTATCTTCAAAATTAGCCTTTACAAAGTGAGTCTTGATGCCTGCCGCATTGATCTTCTTAAAGAAATAGTCTGTCATACGAAGGTTAACATCTCCGACACCTTCAATCGTAAGTCCCACGGAGTTTTCACCGGGATCGAACTTTCCGTCCTTGCCTGTACAGTCGTCCTTGAACTTAAGTAAGTAATTACCGTTTTCAAGTTCGAATACATCTTTGGTCTTTCCTTTGTAAACAAGCTTTTTTTCCATTTTTCTCTCTCCTTATAGTTGTGCAGCCGATTAAAATAATAAAAGGCATACTTGCCGTTTTTAACAAGTATGCCCAGACGGTCGACTGTTATTCCCATTACTCCTCCGTGGTGCTCCACGTTTATCCGTCAGTTGCAATGGGTTACTTAAAAATTACACAAATATAATTGCACAAGAGCACAAAACGTGTCAATTATTTTTTGACGTAATCTTTGAAAAATTTTTAGTACATTATTATGCATAAATACCAAAAAAAGAAACGACCCCGAATCGCACAGGGTCGCCTCTTTTTTTTACAGAAGGAGTAGTTAAAATATTAAAAAGAAGTTGTCATTTTGATTGGTTCAGAATCTCATAGAGAATTCTGTATAAGTCAGCCGCATCCTTAGGATCCAACTTGATACAGCCCGAAACCTTCATCGGGATATCAGCTGCCTCATCTTTAAGATTTCTGCCTTCATCCGTAAGCTCCACAATAAGAAAACGTTCGTCCTCTTCGGATCTTCTTCTGGTCACATAACCCTTTTTCTCAAGACTTTTAAGAAGCGGGGTAAGCGTGCCCGAATCAAGATGAAGTTTTTCACCGAGTTCTTTGGCGCTCATCTTTTCGCGCTCCCACATTACCATTAACGCAATATACTGGGTATATGTGATATCAAGCTTGGAAAGATAGGGGTGGTAGTTGTTCACTACCTCTCTTGCAGCCGCATAAAGCGGAAAGCACAACT
>JAGCCY010000218.1 GCA_017651385.1 Lachnospiraceae bacterium | reverse complement strand
TAACAGATCGTCCCTTACGCTGTCATAGCCCTGTATGATATTGTAAAAAATGTATATGTCGATTGCATTGTTTACATCGATAAGATCAAGCATCTTATCGGAATCATGCGCGTTATTCGCAAGATAATAGTAATACTTAAAAAGAAGCTGCCACTCGGACATGTCCGTCTTTGTATCGCCCTTATCGTTTTTCCATTCGCCGAACTCACCCGTATAACCCTGTGAAACCAGTCTGTTATCGGTCTTACACTCGTATCCGGGAAATCCTCCCCAGACATTCATGCCCAGCTGTTCTTCGCTGTCCCATCCCTGTTTTTTGTATAAAGCTTCCTTCCGATAGTCGCCCGAAAGGCTTAACTGCTTTTCATCGATGGGATAGCCGAGAGCATACATTCCCATGTATTCACCGTTTAAAAGAACCTCGGTGTATTTGTACTCCATGCCGGCGGTCACGCCCCAGGAATTGTCTTTTGCACAGCCTTCATACCAAAGCTTCTGCGAAAAAACGTCCCTTACCTTATCCTGATCGTTGTAAAGTGCATAAAGTATCCAGTCCTCATCAACACGCATCCCGAGAAGCGAAGTATGGTTCTTGTTGCCGCTTCTGTCAAGAAGGTTTATCTTAAGCGACTTTTTGGGATAAAAAAGTGTGGAGGCACCGCGATATCTGATCGTGCCGTCAGACTCCGTGATCCTGTTCTCAACGCCTTTCCTGTTATCGTAAAGATAAAGATGCATATCGGCACCGTCGCCGTCAAGGTCTCCGTCATAAGTGATATTTATGAGCGGAAGTGTTGTTAAGGCAAGCTCTGCCCTTCGGTACGAAAAGTCACTGTATATGATCATCGGCAGGGTCTCCGCCTTCGCGATCATATCTTCTTTGATATCCCCGGCGATCAGAAATCTTATTCCTTCTTCAAGGACCTTGGTGCGCGGATTGAACGCATTTTTATCGCCATCGTTCAGCGAATAATAATAAACCGAATTGACCGCATCAAACGAAAGACGCTCACCGTTAAATACGATCGTCGCCGATAGATCGGGATCTTCTTCTCTGTCTTTAATTATTTTTTCAAGATTGCTTTCATCCTTTGTCCTTAGCGATAACTTTTCTCCGCGGGGGGCAAACGCATAGATAAGTGTTGCCGCTACGGTAAGAAAAAGAAGGATAAGGACAAAAACAGTGCTTTTCTTACTCATATGCTAAAATCCGAAATAGATAAAGGTGCTTTGTCCGAAAGCGCCTTCCGTTATGATCAACAATACAAGTGCAAAATACAATATCCACCTGAGTACAAGAGGTCTTTTCGTAACCGCCTCCTGAACATCTTTTCCCGCATAGATCTTAAAATCCGCATATATCTGAAGCGCGAACATCAAAAGGACTGCAAAAAAAGCATCGAATCCGCCGAAACTTGCAAACGCTTCGTCATAAAGCGATTTAAGGCCCCCGATAAATGAACTTTGCACAAACATCCTGCTTATCATATAAAACGATGCTTCAAGGCTCTTTGCGTTAAAGAATATCATACCGAAGCTGTACAAAAGAACGGTCCTTACAACCCTGAATGTGTTGAAAAGAACGCTTTCCTCTTTTATGTGAAGCGCATTCTTTAACTTTTTAAACAAAGGCTCAAATACTTGTCCTAATACAATTATAAGCCAGAACCAAAGACCTTCGCCGACCACGTATTTCCAGGAATTTCCGTGCCATAAGCCCATCAGGAACCAGACCGCGAGCATCGCGATGTAAGAAGGTATCTTCTTGCCCTGCTTGCCGAATCGCTTTTTGCATCCTGCCGCCATGTTTGAAAAAGCATCCGTTTTAAGGATCGGATACATTATGTATGCTTTAAGCCAGGCCCCGAGCGTTATGTGCCAGCGCTGCCAGAATTCCTGTATGCTCCTTGAAAGAAAAGGTGCCTTGAAATTCTCCGTAAGCTCTATGCCGAATGAAAGCGAAACGCCAAGCACTATGTCCATGCAGCCGCTGAAATCAAAGTAAAGCTGTATGACAAACAGGACTGCGGCAATAACTGCCCAGATCCCCGAATAAGTGTCGGGATCCGAAAAGAGCACCGATACAAAAACCGCCAGCCTGTCTGCGACGATCACCTTCTTTGCTATACCGAAAGCACATCTTCGCATACCTCTTGTTACTTTTTCGTAATCAAAAGAATGCTCCTTAAAAAACTGCGGGGCAAGCTCGGAATGCCTGCTTATGGGACCGGAGATCATCTGCGGAAAATATGAGGCAAACAAAAGAAGCTTAAGCGGGTTCTTTTCCCTTTCCGCAACACCCCAGTAATTGTCCAGAAGATAAGCTATGATCTGGAGTGTGTAAAAACTTATCGCGAGCGATGCATACCACTTAACGTTTTTTAAAGCTTCGCCGCCGCTTCTTTCCCTTATGAAACTTACCGTGTTAATGGCAAGATTTGTGTACTTTAAAACGGCCAGAAGGCCCGCATTCAATACTATCGTAAGTACAAGGACCGGTTTTTTGCCCTTATCGTGCTTTTCAAAATACAAAGCGGCAAAGTATACCGAGATCACGGAAACAAGAAGATATACAAACGTATAGGCAACCGAATTCAGAAAATAGAATATAAGGCTGTCCGCAAGAAGCACCCACCATTGAAAACGCTTCGGCACAATATAATATATGATTATGCTTACGGCGGTAAACGCCAGAAATCCCACAGATGTTATGCCCATCGGTAATTACAGTTTGGCAAGAATATTGTCCGCCATTTCTCCCACGTTTTTAAACTTGTTGACTTCACCCATATTGAACTTGATCGAGAACTTCTTTTCGATCGCCACAATAAGGTTTATATGTTCAAGACTGTCCCAGTCCTCTATATCGTCTGCCGTTGTATGATCGTCCACGCAGATGCTCTCGTCGTCGAAAACATCCCTGAAAACCTCGTTAAGGTTTTCGTATAACTCTTCTCTTGTCATTTATTCCTCCACACATATAACAGTGTTCTTATCCTTGTAATCTTTTATATAAAGCTCCCATGATGTGCTCATATCGGGCTCCTCTTTGATCTTTTTAAAGCCTAAGGTGTCGTAAAAGTCTTTGACCATCGCGTTCTTTGCCGTAGGATAATAATGTCCCAAAAGCTTATCTATGCCTCTTTCTTTTGCCCTTTTAACAAGGGTATCAAGCATAGCGTATTCCATATCACGCTTTAACACCCTGCAGCTCATGAGCCATAGCTCTATATCAAGCGCATCCTTGATGATGTGCCCTATTACTACCGATACGACGCCGTTGTCTCCGAACTTATCCGTAAGCTTACCGTAAAGGGTAATATACTCATCGTCTGCCGAAATCTTTTCGATCTCGTCCTGCGTCATACGCTTTGTGGTCAGGTTGAACTGATTGCTCTTATTTGTAAGCTGCGAGATCCTGGCCATATAAACCGGTTCAAAAGCCTTTATATCGGCTTTCATCGAAAGCGAAAGAAGATATTCGTGATAATCGGTAAAAGAAGCGGCTTCCTGCGCCCTTTT
>JAGCCY010000217.1 GCA_017651385.1 Lachnospiraceae bacterium | reverse complement strand
TAAAAGACCCACAACATAAGAAGTGTCCACGGCAGCGGCAGAGAAGGTTATAAAAAGCTTATCGCCTTTATACAAAGCGAAAGGACCTTCTTCCACAAATGTATGGTTATTGCCCCAGCCGTAGTCCGGTTTTGAGAGCACAACGGGTTCGCTTGCAAGCATCATCGGGTTATTTGGATTTAATTTTGCAATATAAAGCCATGCTCCGAGATCCTTTGGCAAAAACTGTCTTTGCGACCAGATCACATAGTGCTCGTCATTGAATTCAAACTCCGTCATATCAAGAGTTATTTCTTTTCCGGCTTCACATATATTGCTTCCGTCGGCTTTTACGACTCTTACGGGTCTTGACCAGTCTTCCTTATTTATGGGATTTCCGCCCTTTTTAAGCTCCATTATGCAGCTTTCTTCTTCGAAGAAATGCCCCGGAGTGGCGGCATGGAAGATATAGAGGGTATTGTTTATCACATGAAATTCCGGGGCCCATAAAAGTCCCTTGATCTCGGGATAAGTGCTGCTGTCAAGGATCAGGTGTTCTTCGGCGTGCAAAAGACCTTCGACGGTATCGGATTCACGTATGTAGAGCGTGTGATTTTCATCCGCATCATTGGTGGCGATGAAATAATATCTGTCGTTCCAGCGTCCGATACAGGGATCGGCTCTGTCAAACATAATGGGAAACTCAAAATGCGGAACCTCGATCTCACCTTCGATCTCATATTCTCCGGGAGTATAGAAATCCACGTTGTCGAGCTTCCACTTAACCGTTTTTCTTGCGGTAGAACCGTCACTGTATTTTAATGTGATCTTTAAATTGCCGAGTTCGTATGCCGAAGAGACCTTTATGGCCATTGGCACATCGATCCCGATATTTCTCGGTGTGGTAAAAACGTTTATAAGCTTTTCCCTGACCTGATCGGAGATTTCCGTAATGCTTTCGGGTACGCAGCCTTCGATGTCTTTCACATCGATCCCGGAAAGGGATATCTTTTCGTTAAACGCATATGTGGCGGCATCGGTCATGTCTTTAAGACTGTTTTCCTCATATGTCACAAAATCTGCGGTGAAAAATTCGATATACTTTCCTTCGCTTTCCGGGTCTTTTTCGCCTTCGCCGTCGGTTCTTATCGCGATTATGCGGTAAGTGCTGTTTTCTTTAATTACCCTCGGGCTTTTTAAACATTTGGGATTTAACGAACCGTCTTCATTTTCTGTCGCCTTTGGGAAAAGAACGCCGCTGTTATGGTTAAGCGCCCTAAATTTAACGCCGTCATCGGAAATCGCCAGATGTACGCTGTAAGCAAGGCGGTTGTCGTAATGGATATTGTCTATCGGTTTTCTTGTGTATATAAGCAGTTTAGCCATAATTACCTCGTGGTTATGGTTCTTTCGTAGTCGTAACCTCTGTCGGACTTAACTTCCGATGCATACATTTCAAAGTATGCTACGGTCTCGGGCTTTAAGCATGATGTAAATTCCGCATAGCCTTCTTTTGAGCTGATACGTACCGAATTGATGAGCGGGTAAGCGGCTTATTTAAGAAGCTTTGTCTGATCCTTTGTAAGAGAAGAGGGCTCACCCATATCATGCCAGAGCTTTAAAGGATTGGTCGTGGAGGGATCCACTGTCTTCGATATAAGGGTATATTCCGCTTTGTCGCTTTTAAGTTTAAACTTTCTTACGATGCGTTCTTTGGAACTTTCATTAAAAAGAACACCGGCATATCCGTTTTCGGTCTTCATGATCACTCCGGAATCGTCCCTGAACACACAGGTTCCGCCAAGCTTCTTTAGATCCGAATAAAACTTGAAGGTCCAGAATGTGGGTTTGGGGATACAGCCTGCAGCCACGAGACCGAAGCCTCCGTGGAAAGGAGTAAAGGGAACGCCCTGCTCTTCGAAAACGTCACCGAAAGTCCAATAAGAATAGGACTCGTTGACATCGCCGAGCCTTGAAAGCTGGCGGGCCATCAAAGCTGCGTTTAAGTTGGTATCATGTATGACCCCCTTGGGAGTATAGGATGAGCTGAATTCCGTAATATGTATCGGAAGTCCTTTGTACTCATTATATGAATCGATGATGTCTCTTGAAGATTTAAGGTTTTCAAAACCGGCTTCTTCGTCCATAAGTTTTGAATAGTCATAGTGGCCGGCACGCTCGGGGAACTCGATCGTATAGTGATGTCTTGTGATAAAATCGGGCTTTAAGGAGTTTTCCTTGCAAAAATCAAGGAAACCGCCTATCCATTCGGCATCCTTTACGCCGCAGACAGCGGGACCGCCGACCTTAAAGTCTTTGTCAAACTTTTTGATCGCGGTAAAGGTTTCTTTGAACAGCTTAAAATATTCCTTCATATCGGCGTGCTCCCAGAAACCGGGCAGGTTAGGCTCATTCCAGACTTCTATTGGCCAGGTTATGACATCGTCTCTTCCGTATCTGTCGATAAGATGTTTAAGAAGAGCGACCACCATATCGCACCACTTCTCGTATGAAGAAGGCGGAGTGGTATTGCCCTTCCAGTAGAAGATCGTCTGTGTGCCGCTGGCAAGTTTGCCGGGCATAAAGCCGAGCTCAAGGAACGGTCTTATATCGACGTTAATGTATTCGTCTATGATACGATCGAGATAGGTGTAGTTGTATTCAACTTTTTTAATGCCGTCTTCTTCGTATTCCTGATAGATCGCGGTGTCGTCCGAAAAGAGTCCGTGACCTCTTATGTGCTTAAAGCCTATTTCCTCCTGCACAAATCTGAGCTCATCAAGATATTCTTTTGCAAGTCCCAATCCGAATCTTCCTGTCCCGACGCAGAAATCCACATTGTTGTTGAAAGCAATTTTTTCTTTCCCGGAAATCGTGACCGTCTCAACGGGTTTTTTTAAACGTGAAAATGAATCCATATGTAACCTCCGTAACTTTGCGCGGAAATAATGATATATTCCGTGCACGAAAATTGTTATAATAATAATTGTATTCGAAAATAAAAAAAGAACAATGCAACTTTAGTCCTAATAATGTAATTTTCGCCCAAATAATGCTATAATTATTCAAAAAAGAAAGGAGAAATGTAATGGAGGAGGTTTACAGATTTTTAAAAGAAGCAGGAACATATTATCTCGCAACGATAGACGGCGATCAGGCGAGAGTAAGGCCTTTCGGAACGGCAGATCTTTTTGAAGGAAAGCTCTACATTCAGACAGGCAAGAAGAAGGATGTTTCAAAGCAGATTCAGGCCAATCCCAAGGTTGAGATCTGTGCTTTTATGAACGGGACCTGGTTAAGAGTGGCAGGAACGCTTGTAAGAGACGATCGTGTGGAGGCCAAGGCTCATATGCTTGATGAGCATCCTTCGCTTAAGGCAATGTATTCGGCAGAGGACGACAATACGGAAGTGTTGTATTTTAAAGATGCAACGGCAACCTTTTCTTCCTTTACGGATGCTCCCAGAACTGTAAAATTTTAAGAGAATACAAGGATTTATGGGGGGATCACTGAAAAAAGGAAGGTAAAAAGATGAGCAGAAGACTTATTACAAGAAGCGACTTTGACGGACTGGTCTGTGCAATGCTGTTAAAAGAGATCGATCTTATAGATGAGATCAAGTTTGTGCATCCCAAAGACGTTCAGGACGGAAAGGTCGACATTACGGGGGACGATATTACCACGAACCTGCCGTTCGATCCCAGGTGCAAGCTTGCATTCGACCATCATGAAAGCGAACTTTTAAGAGTCACTTCCGAAGAAGCCAGGAAGAAGTTTATCATCGAAGGCGAAGCGAAATCTGCCGCAAGAGTCGTATACAATTACTACGGCGGTAAAGAGAAGTTTACAAGAGTATCGGAAGAGATCATGACTGCTGTAGATAAGGGAGACAGTGCGGACTTTACAAAAGACGAGATATTGAATCCGAAGGACTGGGTATTGCTTAACTTCCTTATGGATGCGAGAACAGGTCTCGGACGTTTCCACAATTTCAGGATATCCAACTACGATCTTATGATGGAGCTTATAACATATTGTGTGGATCATCCGATAGATCAGGTGCTTGAACTTCCCGATGTCAAGGAAAGAGTTGACTGTTATTTTGAACAGCAGGATCTTTTCAAAAAGCAGCTTGCAAGGATAGCTAAGATCGAGGGTAAGGTTGTTGTGCTGGATCTTCGTAACGAAGAGACCATCTATGCCGGAAACCGCTTCATGATATATGCAATGTATCCGGAAGCTGAGATCTCGGTTCATGTGGCCTGGGGCTTTAAAAAGCAGAATACCGCGGTAATGATCGGAAAGTCGATCATCAATAAGAATTCAAAGGTAAATATCGGTAATCTTTGCCTTGAATACGGCGGAGGCGGTCATGCAAATGCGGGAACCTGTCAGCTTAACAACGATGTCGTGGACGCAAAGCTTCCCGATATAATAAAAGCTTTACAGTAAGACCGGACAGTATTTCTGCCAAAATGAAAAAATGATACCTAACTGAAATTAGGATACTCAAAAACAGATTGCACCTCCTTTAAAATTATGATCGGTGGTTTTGGATCATATTTTTAAGGAGGTGCATTTTTATGAAAAAGCAAAAAGCGAAGAGCAAACTTGCCTTAGCATTGGCGTTTGCTCTTTTACTGTCGGCAGCCATGCCGGCAGGGCTTGACTCGTATGCTGCACCGGGACCGGTAAATGAGACTTTCTCATTGCCTTTCGGTCAGGTTGCGGATTATGACGAGACAAACGGAATAGGCTTTGTGTGGGGGGCTGCGGGATATGAAAGATATACCGTGACCGTTTCCTGTGAAGCCAACGGTTACGAAAAGATATATACGGGTCAGGAGCTCGGATATCATTGGTATCCCGATTCTTATGAGCCCGGAGAATATCTGATCGAGCTTCAGGGAGAAAGAGACGGGGAACTTTCGGCGCCCGTAACTTCAACGGTTACGATAGGAGATCCCGAAACTCCGGCGACCGATGATCCGGTGACCGAAGAGCCGGAAAAAGAACCCGAGTCCGGCGAAGAGCAGGAGGAAGATCTTTCGGGAATCGATTTTGACACATTCGATCACAGTGTTGATTATGTGGACGGCGGGACCGATGTTACCGTAAGTTATGACGGCGTTAAAGTAACTCTGAACGGAGCAGACTGGGGAAATGACTGGGGAAATGACAGCCACTGGCAGATCCAGTTAAAAGAACTCGTCGATACGCCCGAAAATGATAGATATGATGTTTCTTTTAAAGTTAAGTCGGAAGTTGAACGTGAGATCTTTGTAAAACTCGGTGATATCAATAACGACGCCACGACTTATGCGGAACAGACGATCCTTGTGAAAGCGGGAGAGACAAAAGTTTTCATTACCACCGACAAAGAAGTTGATATTGACAATATGATGATAGATCTTGCTCTCGGCACCAAGTGGGGGAGCGGGCAGAATACACTTACGATCTCAAATCTTAAAGTGGGCAGACATCTTGAGGCAGGCGTTAAGGAAGGCGCGGTAAGCCTTGCGGATGCCGAGACCGAGTTCTACGTAGGAAGCGACTGGGCAGGTGTAAGCGCAAGTGTCAAAGAAACGGGCACAAAGGCTGAATTTACCGTCGGAAGCTATGGATGGAACGGTGAATGGGGTCTTCAGTACATGATCAAGAATCTCGGACTTAAGACCGATGAAAGCTATACGGTATCCGCGGATATTACTTCGTCGATCGACAAAAAGGTATTGGTTAAGCTTGATGATTCCGGGAAGATTGTGGAAACTGTTTCCCTTTCCGCGGGTGAGACATATGAATATGAAGGACATGCTGCGGAAGGTGCGGTTGCAAACGACATCCTCTACTTTGCGTTAGGCCAGATGCAGGGTGAACCTGCCAATCTTACGGGCTCTCTTGTTATTGAGAATGTACGCATCCTGGATTCAAAGGGTAACTATGTGACCTTATCGGGAGGAACGGCTTCGGGTGTAAAAGGACCCGAGTATGATTTCTCGGCAGAAGATAACGGTCTTTACGATCATGCGGATCCCGGCCTTTACAAGGAAGGCTACGAACTTATCTGGTCTGATGAGTTTGACGGAAATTACGGTGATGACAATGTGGATCCCGTAACGGGTCTTGATCTTAATAAGTGGGGCTACCAGCTTGGAGACGGCACCACGGACTGCGGCAATTACGGCTGGGGCAATAACGAACTTCAAAGTTATACGGCCGATCCAAAGAACATATCCGTCAACGAGGATTTAAACGCTGACGGCGAAAATGACGGATTGCTCCGTATCACCGCTTCCTATGAGAAGAACGGTTATACCTATGCGGGAGAATCAAAGAAGAATTACACTTCCGCAAGGATACGTACCACGACTGCAACAGAAGAACTTTTCAATACAACATACGGATATATCGAAGGAAGGATATCTCTTCCCGAAACACCCGGCGCATGGCCCGCATTCTGGATGCTTCCGCAAAGCACAAGCATCTACGGAGGATGGCCCGTATCAGGTGAGATCGATATCCTTGAGACAACGGGTACACAAAAAGATCAGGCTTGTTCCACGCTTCACTGGGGCGTTCCGAGCCATGTATATAAGGGAAGCGGCTACACCGCACTTGATTCGGAGATCAGATATTTCCATACTTATGCGGTTGACTGGGAACCCGGCAAGATGACTTTCCTTTATGACGGCAAGGAGATATATACATCTTCAAACTGGGCAAGCTCAATTTCGGGAGCATCCGATTCTCTGGGATTTGACGCACCTTTTGATGCTCCTTTCTATATGATATTGAATCTCGCCGTAGACAGCGGACAGTTTGGCGGATCTGCCAATAAGGCGGCATTTTTGGATGATATCAACATGTATGTTGATTATATCCGTGCATTCCAGAAGACAGAAGGCTATCCCGATACCGTTTCAAAGACGGCCGATTCTAATGCATTGACCGACTGGACACAGTATGAAGGTAAAAACCTTATTGCCGATCTAAGCGCGGATACACTTGATGTGACCGGAGGAGGACATGATGACAATGCCGCTTTCGGCAGCGGAAAATGGTATCTTTCATATCAGAATGATGCAAATGCGGCTGCTTCCATGGTAACCGATGAAAACGGCAGGACCCGGGCGAAGATTGATGTATTGTCAGGCGGAAGCCAGGATTACGGAGTTCAGCTTATAGGTCACTACAATGCAAAGAAGGGATATGTATATAAAGTATCCTTTGATATATACGCCGAAGGCGATCTTGTAGGAAAGCATGTAAACTGTGATTCAAAGGAATACAGCGGCTGGAGTACATACGGCATTCAGGGATTTAATCTCGGTGCGTCGGAAAATACAGTTTCATATGTTTTTGAGCAGGTTGAAGATTTTGATAACTGCCGTATCGAGTTTAATGTCGGCGGTCAGGGAACCGGAACAGTATATATTTCAAATGTCAAAGTCGAGATAGTGGATCCTTTGACGCTCGGTTCCACGGATACAAGCGGAACACACGGTATTCTTTCTGACGGAAATATGATATTTAACGGTACTTTCGATCAGGGCAATAACCACACCGGATACTGGAACGTATCAAACGGTACGACCCTCCTTGTTCCCAGATATACCACAAAAGAACTTAAGGCTTCGGACGTAAGGGTCAAGGATATTGCTTCGATGACCAACTACGAGAATATTGAAGACGGAATAAAATATTATGAGAGAAGAGGACAGGTATCCGCAGAAAATGCGGTACCGGGCATCTGGCAGGCAGGTATTAAACTAAATGCGGATAATTATAAGGTTTCTTTCGATCTGTACTCTGAAACCGATTCCGCAGTAAAGGCGTCTCTTTACAGCGTAAATGTTTCGGAAGACGGAAATGTAAGCCTTGATAAGGAACTCTCATCGGCCAAAGCATTGTATAATGCGGCCGACGGTGTAAGAAGATACTGTCTTACAATGACGACGGCGGAAGACATAGCAAACGGTGCGCTTGTGCTTACATTTGCAAACGGCACGAGCGTACAGATCGATAACGTGACAATGTACGGTGATAACGTTGATATGGGCGTTGATGAGAATCCCATGGGAGACAGGATCACCTGGACCGGAGATAATGGCGGAGGAGTATCCATACCCATAACGACCGGCGCGGACGGTTCATATGTAATGAGCGATATCGTAAGCGGCTCCACATGGTATTCGCCTCAGATCGGCAGCAGCAATTTTGAGGTCGTTGCAGGTCTTAAATACAGACTCGCCATGAAGTTTAAGCTTGAAGGCAGCAATAACGGAAGCTTTGAGTATATCGTACAGGAAGCAGGCGGTTCATGGATCGTTGTTCAGGATATCGTCAAAGTAAGTGTAGACGGTCTTGTACAGGATGAAGACGGATATTACACATACGAAACGGTATTTACGGCAGCGGCATCCTTAAATGACTGTCATCTTAACTTTGGTTTCGGCAACAGTGCCGCAACAGGCGATACGGTATTTAAGTTTAAAGATGTAACGCTTACGCTTGTAAAGGAAGGTGCAGGTTCTTCCGCATCAGATAAC
>JAGCCY010000216.1 GCA_017651385.1 Lachnospiraceae bacterium | reverse complement strand
GAACATGACAGAGGCAGGATAATCGAAGCCGAGTGGCAGGTTGAAGAGGAGATCTCCGGAAAGTATCCTGCTGAGATCACCATATATGCAAATAACAGAAACGGTCTTTTGGTGGATGTCTCAAGAGTCCTTACCGAGAATAACATAAGCATCGTTTCACTTAATACAAGAGTCAACAAACAGGGTATCGCGACCATGAACATAGCTTTTGAAGTATCTACGCGAGACGAACTTTCAAAGCTTATCGACAAACTGCGTCAGATACAGAGCATTAAAGACATAGAACGTACGAAGGGATAAGACAATGAGCGAGATCAAGATCGGACGTATTGTAATGGGAAGATTTACCACAAACTGCTATTTCGTGTACAGAGACGATCTAAAAGAAGCGGTCGTGATCGATCCTGCGGATTCGGGCGATTATCTTTATGAAGCGCTTACCGGCAAGGGTTTTAAAGTCGTGGGGATACTTCTTACACACGGTCATTTCGATCATATCTTCGGCGTTGAAGATCTTAGAAAGCTTGCGGGAGTAAAAGTATATGCTTATCAGGGCGAAGAGGACCTTTTGGGCGATATGGAGCTAAACTGTTCCGCTTCGGTGGGCAGGCCCAAACAGATAGAGGCCGATGTTCTTTAAAGAGACGGCGAGGAGATAGAACTCGGCGGTATTAAGATAAAGACCATCCACACACCCGGCCATACATCGGGACGTGCATGTTTTTATATCGAAGAAGCCGGATTTCTGCTTGCCGGTGATACGCTTTTTAACTTAAGCGTAGGAAGAAGCGACCTCCCGACGGGTAACGGTCCCGTACTTGAAAGATCCGTAAGGGAGAAGCTTTTCACACTCCCCGATGATACAAAGGTTTATCCAGGTCACGGCGATTCCACGACAATAGGTTTTGAAAAGGAGAACAATCCTTTCTTTTAAGATGATAAAGATATCTACCGATTCCGATAATTTCATATATGACATACATTCGCTTGTCAAAGCTTTTTATCCCGGAGATGATGTGACGGTCGGTCAGGATGTTGAAGATCCCGATTTTACCGTGTTCTTTTCCGGGAATAAATTTTGCTTTAAAAAGTGTGACGGTTCTTTTGACGATTCGGCGTCCGTTCCGCTCAATGCAGATCGTCCGGACGTTAAAAATGTTCTTAAAAAGCTTATCTATACATCGCTTTCAACGCATTTAAACTTTACCCTTCCGTGGGGAGACTTAACGGGCATACGTCCCACAAAGATCCCTATGAAGCTTATAAACGAAGGAAAGACCGATGAAGAGATCCTTAAGTACATGAAGGATACCTACTTTATAAGCGATGAGAAGGGGCTTTTATCCCTTGATATCGCAAAGCGCGAGAAAGAGATATTAAATCCTCTTCATCCCGACGGTTACAGTATCTACATAGGGATCCCGTTCTGCCCGACAAGATGCCTCTATTGTTCTTTTACCTCAAATCCGATCTCGATGTTTAAGGACAGGGTCGGCGATTACCTTGCATGTATAGGCAAGGAGCTTGAGTTTACGAGCAGGGCAAGGGCCGGAAAGAGCGTGGATACGATATATGTGGGCGGCGGCACTCCGACAACGCTTTCTGCGGCCGAACTTGATGTTTTGCTTTCGTTAATAGGAAAGTATTATAATATTTCTTCGCTTCTTGAGTTTACGGTGGAAGCGGGGCGTCCCGATTCGATAACGCCCGAAAAACTTAAGGTTTTAAAAGAACACGGTGTCACGAGAATATCGGTAAATCCGCAGACCATGAACCAAAAGACGCTCGATGTCATAGGAAGGCGTCATACGGTCGGTGAATTTTTAAAAGCCTATAATGACGCAAGGGAAGCGGGATTTGACAATATAAACAACGATATAATCTTAGGGCTTCCCGGAGAGGGCGAAAAGGAGGTTTCCCACACGATCGACGAGATCATAAAGCTTAAGCCCGACTCTTTGACCGTGCATTCGCTTGCAATTAAGCGCGGTTCGTTGTTAAATGAACGTATTAAGTCTTACGGACTTGATACCATGATCAATTCACCATCCACCATGAAGATAGCCGAAGACGGTGCGAAGACACTCGGTCTTAAGCCCTACTACCTATACAGGCAGAAGAACATGGCTGGCAACTTTGAAAATACGGGCTATGCACGGGAAGGTGCTTATGGTATATATAACATATTGATCATGGAAGAGATCGAGCCCATCATCGCAATGGGCGCGGGAAGCGTCACAAAGATCATAAACAGCTTTGAAAAACCAGAACGCTGCGATAACGTAAAAGATATCGATCTTTATATCGATTCGATCGATGAGATGATAAAAAGAAAAGAAGAATTGTTCATGCATGAATGATCCTTCTTTTGACAAATAAAAGAATCAGGAGAAATGAGATGGCACTTAACAAAAAGCCGGTAACCGGTATGAAAGAGATTCTCCCAAGGGAGATGGAGATAAGGGATTATGTACAGGGTATCATCAAGGAAACTTACAGGTCGTACGGGTTTACGCCCATAGAGACGCCCTGCCTTGAAGATATAGGAAACCTTACAAACAAACAGGGCGGAGAAAACGAAAAGCTTATTTTCAAGGTACTTAAGCGTGGCGAGAAGTTAAACTTAGAAAACGCAAAGAGCGAAGCCGACCTTGTGGATATGGGATTAAGATACGATCTTACGGTTCCTCTTGTCAGATTTTATTCGAACAATCAGGCTACACTTTCGCAGCCCTTCAAGGCTTT
>JAGCCY010000215.1 GCA_017651385.1 Lachnospiraceae bacterium | reverse complement strand
ATTTGTAACCGACATCGTAATACTTTAAAAGAACATCGGGATCGGACTCTTTGTTGGTAAGCGTAACGCCTTCGGGGCGGTACACAAAAGCCTTTCCTTCCGCTTCAAGCTTGTTTAAAAGTTCGATGGAATCGTTGTACTTCTTGGGGCGGCCGTTTATGGCCTTTAAAAGTCCCTTATACTTGTGATAGAGCAATTTGACTATACGGGAATTGTATATATCGCCCTTAGGACTCTTTCTGTATGAAATATCGCGGGTGAACACCACTATGATCTTGTCCCACTCTTCTTCGAGCGCCTTGGCAATCGGAATGGCATCCGCCATACCGCCGTCCATCATGGGCACGCCGTTCATATAGCTTACTCTTGCAAGCAGCGGAAGCGAATTTCCCACGCGGATGATCTGAAGAAAATCATCAAAGTTATCAAATTTGTCAAAGTATACGGGGTCGCCCGTATTGCAATCGATCGTACTTGTTATGAAGCGCTTGTCCGAATTCTTAAACGCCTCAAAATCAAAAGGACAGTCATATCTCGGTATCCTGTTAAAAAGAAGATCCATGTTGAAGAAATCTCCGGTCTTAAAGAAAACCGATGCTCCGAGAAGTTTTTCGGTCCGAAGCGGCTCCACAACGGAATCTATGATACGTCCTCTCTGTCCCGACACATAATTCATACCGGCGTAAGCGCCTGCCGATACAGCCAGAATATTCGGAATATCTATATTCTTATCGAGATAAAAATCCATGATGCCGGCGGTAAAGATACTTCTCATCGCACCGCCTTCAAGGATTATTCCTACCTTACCCTTCATTACTCACTCACAAAGCCCGTATCTAAAATAGGCTTTCCCTCTCTTTTTCAAACATAACTCAGTTATTATAGCATAAAGATTTAAATGTGTCACGAAACCGAAACACTTGAGTTTAGTGCAAAGGAATAAAGGGCCTTTTCTTTGACTTTTTTACCTGTAAGATTCTGCAAAGCCTCTGCGTAATAATCAAGCTGCGCCTTGTAACGTTCGGACAATTCGCCCAGCGTATCAACTCTGTCCGTTTTATAATCAAGGACCACTATCTCATCGCCTTCGTAAAAGAACACGTCGATAACACCCTGCACAAGAACGGTCTCATCTTCGGGGAAAGCCGGATCCACTCTTATGGCAGGTACGCCCATGACAAACGGCTGCTCCTTATAAAGCCTGCCCGAAACGGCTGCCTTATGCATCCTCATTGCCATATCGTCTGAAGCGAATGCGGATAACTTTGAAAAGTTTACAAGAGCGACTTCTTCTTTGGTGGTCTTTCCTATTTCTACAGCCGCTTCAAGCTGGCCTCTCCATTCTTTTTCCGACGGAAGCTTTGTAAAATCCAGTAATCTTAAAAGCGTATGATATGCGGTACCTCTGTCGGTTCCCGATACCGTAACTCCGCCGCCGGCAAAAACGGGCACATACTCGCTTCGTTCTCTTTCGGCAAAAAGTTTCTCCGTCTCACCCTGAACCTCTTCCATGGCCTCCATCTTAAGATTCGAAACCGTGGTCTTTGTATAAAGCTTTTCGAGATTTTTGTAAGGATATTCAAACGTTATAAAAGCCTTTATATCATCGGAAAGTCTGTCATCAGCCTTATAATTTTCAAGCTCTGCCCTGGCATTTTTCACATCAAAGACCTTTGCCGTGTCCGTAAGTTCAAAATCTTTTGGATCTACGGCAGTTACTTCGAAAAACTCAAAGCCGTTCTTCATCACGGGCGCTTTTAAAAGATTAAGAAAAGAATTGGGCTTTAAGATCGAAGGATTTTCAAAGAACGTCCCCGCATCCTTAACACTTCCTAGCAGGATAAGCTGTTCTTTGGCTCTTGTCATCGCAACATACAAAAGCCTTATCTCTTCGCCGAGGCTTTCAAGAGCTATCTTGTTCTTTATGAGCTTTCTTTTTATGGTAGCGCTCTTTACACGCTTTTCGGGATCTATGGCATCCGCGCCTATACCGTCGTCTATATCGAGCACAAATTCACCGCTTTGATCTTTTGTGATAAAAGCGTCCTCGATGGCGGCTACGATACAGATCGGAAATTCAAGTCCCTTGCTCTTATGGATACTCATAACCCTTACGGTATCGGAATTCTCATCGAATATACCGGCTTCGCCTTCCTCGACGCCTGTCTTTTTAAGAAGTTCGACATATCTTAAAAAGTGGAATATTCCGGAAAAACTGGTCTTTGCATAATCCGAAGCCTTCTTTATGAGAAGTTCTATGTTGGCCTCGCGAAGCTTGCCGTTTCTGGACGCACTTTCATAGAGAAGAAACCCCGTATCGGTCACAAGACGGTTTATAAGCTCCCCTATAGGCGTATATATGCTTAAATCCCTGTAGACTTTAACAAGATCCGTAAACTTCTTTAATCGTTCATCATCGGGATGACGCGAAAGCCGGCCAATGACCTTATCCCAAAGATAAAATTCACTCTTCTCGCCTTCACCCTTTATGTAAGCCATGTATTCGTCGTCAAAACCTCCGAAATACGAGGTCATCGTCGCATAGAGAGCTATATCGTTAAGCGGATTGTCTATGATCCTTAAAAAATTGATGATATCGCTTATCTCCTGTGATTCATAAAAGGTCCCCACTCCTTCAAGATGGAACGGTATGGAATGGTCGGAAAGCGCCTCGCTTATGTCCTTTGTCCATTTTGTGGGCGTGCCCATCAAAACGGCTATATCCTTATATGAGGCCTTTCTCATTTCTTTTTTGTCTTTATCATACACAAGCTTATGACCCACAAGGGAATCTATGAGTCTCACAAGCTCCTCTGCTTCCCATTTTCTTGCATATTTAACGGTCTTACCGTAATTTTCGGTAAGGATTATCTTTGTTTTATAACCTTCCGCTTCCGGAAACTCAGCCCTGGCATACAACGCTTCGTCGTCGGTGTAGGCACTCCCGCCGTATTCCTCACACATGATATCCTTAAATACCTTGTTCACGCTGTCCACGACCTCTTTACGGCTTCGATAGTTTTCTTTTAAATATATGACTTCCGAAGAATCGGGGTTCTCTTTGTATTCTTTTTCTTTTGCCGTAAATATCTGAGGTCTTGCAAGACGGAACCTGTATATGCTCTGCTTCTTGTCTCCGACCATAAATCGATTGTCGATAAGATCGGTCCCCTGATGTGAGACCGCCGCAAGGATTATCTCCTGCACGAGGTTCGAGTCCTGATACTCATCGATCATGACCTCGTCGAACATCTGCCTGTATTCCTTCGCGACATCGGTAACCTTATATTCGTTTAAGCCCTTGTAATCCTCGATAAGTATCTTTACCGCCATATGCTCCATATCGGTAAAGTCGATCACGCTGCGTTCTCTTTTAAGCCTTTCAAATTCCTTCATGAAATCGATCGTAAGCTCTGTCAGAACCTTAACGGTCCTGCCCGCAGTGCGCATGGCGTCATATTGTTCTTTTACCGATATGCCAAAAAACGCTTTGTTAAGAGCGTCGATCTTATCCTTATATGCCTTCCTTAACTCCTTGGCCGTCTCCTTGAGCACGGGATCCGACTCATCATTTTTCATTGAAAACTGCGGAACACTGTGAGAAGCCATAAATTCGGAGGCCTTTACATAGTCCCTTTTTTCGAAGATCGCCTGCGCCTCTTCAGATAGTTTACATAACTCTTCGTGCGTGGGCTCGTAGATCTCCGGCCCGCCCGGTGTGGTTATAACATCGTAAAGCCTTTCAAGAAGGACATCCGCGTTCTTAAAAACATCTTTTGCCACATCGCAGACACGCTTTAAAAGCTCCGATTCCTCAAACTCTTCGGGGCTGTTTAATTCATAGGCCTTAAAGCAGCCTTTAAGCCAGTCTTCCGGCCACGGGTAACTCATCGCAAAATTGTAAAGACTCTTTATATTGTCCTCTACATTTGTGTCCTTGTCCTTTTTCACATAACAATCGATCAGGTTAAAGAACTCGGGATCGTTCTTTTCGTAAGCGCTTGTCATTACATTTTCCATGGCATCGGCCTTTAAAAGGTCTGTCTCGCCCTCACCCGCCACTCTGAACGAAGGATCCACCCCGATCTTATGAAAATTGTTCTTAAGAACATCAAGGCAGAAACTGTCTATCGTAGTGATATTCGCATTGTGCACAAGAGTAGCCTGACGCTGAAGATGTCCGTCTTCGGGAAACTTTGTAAGCTCCTCTTCAAGAGCTGCGGCTATACGCTCTTTCATCTCTCCCGCAGCCGCTCTCGTAAAAGTAACAACGAGTATCCGGTTTATGTCGATGGGGTTTTCTTTATCCGTGATGCGCTCGATAATGCGGCGCACAAGTACGGAAGTTTTTCCCGCGCCGGCGGCAGCCGAGACAATAAGGTTCCTGCCCCGGGAGTTTATGACTTTAAGCTGATCCTCAGAATAAGTAATCGGCATCGCCTTTACCTCCGCACACTCTTTCTCTTAATTCTTCGCTTGTAAGCAATCCTTCGTTCCTTGACTTAAATCCCGGAATATCCTCGTCGAATCTGCATATTCCGTTAAACCTGCAGAATTGGCACGCATCCTTTTTGTCATTTACAAACGGGGATACGGATATGTCTCCGCCGGTTATCCGCTCACCTATACGCCTGACCATTCTGTCGGTATAGTCCAGCATGCTCTTAAGCTCGGAGGCCGAGAACATACTCCTGTCCGGCTTTACGGGTTCACCGTCTTTGGGCGCTTTGGCTTCTTTTATGGGAGCCACCAGCGATTCGGCCTTATACTCCGTATCGATCGCCTCTTTTGTGGCTTCGGAAGACTCCACGACTCCGGTCATTTTAAGATCTTTATATATCTCCTTTTTAAGCTTGTCGGGATCATTCGTCTCGACGATGGGATTATCAAGCCTGTAATACAGCATGGCGGCCGGATAGACCGATCTTCCCGGATTGTTCTTTGCTTCTTTTTTGATGATCTCCGACATGTATACTTCAAGCTGCTGTTCAAGACCGAAATATACATTTGAAATGTTTATGTCTCTTGTGCCCGATTTATAATCCACGATCTTTACGAATATATCATTGTCCTTTTCGTAGAGATCCACACGGTCCACAATACCGTTAAGTTTAAGCTTCGTGCCGTCGCTTAAGTCAAGCTCCCTGTCAAACGGGATCTCATGGGCTCTTTGTGAGAATTTTCCGCGCTTCATCTGAAATCTCAGCGTATCGATCGTGCGCTTCATGATCTTTTCTATCTTGACCACGGTGTATAAGCTTCTTGAATCTTCTTTTAACATACCCTGGCCGTAATCATTCACGCAGTCGCTTATGACATCCTTTAAGAACTTTTCTCCTTCCTCGTCCGAAAAATCCGCCCACGACAGATCGTTTTCTTCAAGCTTTAAGGCAAACTTATCCAGGACCGCATGATATACGCTGCCAAGATCCGCGGCACTAAAATCCGCCTCCGCCTGTTCTTTTAAGCCCATTCCGTATTTAAGGAAATGCGCATAGGCACAGCCCGCAAAAAGTTCCATACGGCTTATGCTCGAATTAATGACCGAACCGTATATAAGCTTTACTATCTCTTTTGACAAAGGAGAAGCCACGTATTCCTTAAAAGCAGAATCGGTCATGTCTTTGTACAGATCGTCGTCCGAATTCTCCCTGTAGACTTTATAAAGCGAAGCCGCAAGCTTCTTTTCATCATCATCCGCGGTCCCGACCGCCATCTTCCTTAAGATACCCGCAAAATGGCGATAGCTGTCATTAAGCGATGTGATCCTTTCCGCAGACGGTATATCGGTGATCTCCTCTGCATTAAGACCGGGAAACATCTTTGAAAGCACTCCCACGAGGTAAGCCGCCTTGATCCCCTTGCCGTCCCTGTCCGTGCGGGCCAAAGAAAGAATCAGATGTTTTGAAGGCTTGCAAAGATTCATGTAAAGATACAGCTTCTGACGGTACATCTCCTCGGAAGGTGACGGCGCAAGTTCAAAATTAAACTCTTTGAACACTTCCCTGTCAGGCTCCGAAAGGATGCCGCCGCGCGATACGTTCTTCGGTATATTTCCGTCGTTGATACCCGTAAAGAACAGTGCCTTGACCTCGTTAAGCCTTGTTCTTTCGATATCTCCCACCACGATCCTGTCCACATTTGCGGGAATGGTGCCCACGGTAACCTCCGTTATGCCCGCATCAAAAATACGATAAAACTCTTCGGGTTTTATCTCATAATCTCCGATAAGCGAAACAAGCGTATCGAGAAGATCCATTATAAGCCTGTATACCTGACCGTACTCTCTTGCTTTTGAAAGATCGCCCGAAGCCTCAAAATCATCTTCAAATTTAAGAAGCTTCTCATACGATCTGTTGGCTCTTAGGAATTCATAGAGGTTCTTAACGTGATTCGAGACCGTTTTTGCAGGCCTTTCAAGGACAGCCATCTCATCGATGAGTCTTTTCCTTATATCGTTAAACTTCTCAACATCCAAAAGCGCACTGTCGTCTTTGTCCAGATTTCTTAAGCGGTCTCTCTGAACTTTGGTGAAATCCTTATGATATGCGCTTTTTCCGCGGATATTTAAGCTTCTTACATAGTTGTCAAAACGGTCGACCTCTTCTCTTGAAAAATCGGTGAAGCCCGATCTTAAGAAATGAAATACCGCATCGTAAGAATAATTGCCGGATACTATCCTTAATGCACTCTTTAAAAACTCCGTAAACGGATTTAAGACTATTCCCCTGGTCTTATCTATAAAGCAGGGAATATTAAGCTCTTTAAATCGTCTTTCGAAATAATCCGCGTAGCTTTCAAGACTTCCCGTTACTACGGCGATGTCCCTGTATGCATAGCCTTCCTCACGGATAAGCTTTAAGATGCGAAGGCACACTTCATCGACCTCGGTCTTTATGTTCTCGGCCTTAAAAAGCTCTATATCATGACATTTTTCATCATATTTTTCATACGGATATCTGAAAAGATTCTTTTCAAGATGCGTAAGCTCCTTGGAATCCTTAAACCTCCCGTGTGCCGAAGCACATAAAGAGACATCTTCCCCGCGCTTTATGCCCTCCGCGCCCGCTTTTGAGATAAGCCTGTTGGCGGTTGTCCTCGAAAGATAGAAAAGTTTTTCCGGAGACCCGGTCTCATTTATGCTCTCTGGTGCGGAAACCGTGACCGTCACATAGACATCCCTGCACAGTTTTAAAAGCGTAAGGATCACCTTCTCCTGAACGGGCGTAAAACCGGTAAATCCGTCAAACACAAAGACCGAATCGGGGATTATCTCCGAAAGAGCAAGCTTATCACACAGGATATCAAGCTGTTCCTCCCCCGTTATGAACTTTCCCTCATTAAACTTCACAAAAGCATCGTATATAACGCTTAAATCCTTAAGCTTTCCCTTAAAAAGCCCGCGTTCTCCTTTTTCGGAAAGATTTAAAAGGTCTTTCGGCGATATATTGTATTGCATGAATTCCGAGATCGAAGATTTGATCTCATGAATGAAACCCGTTTTATCAAGATTAGGCCCTATATAAGGCATATCCTTTTCAACCTCAAAAGCAACATGCCTTATCACAAGGCTCTTTCCGGTATCGTCGAGGATAAGCTCTTTCGGGGCTCCGGTCTCTTCAAATATCCTGTAAGCAAGGCGTGAAAAAGAAAGCACATCGATATTGAGAATACCGCCCGATCTGTGCCTTTTTACTATATCCGCCTGGGTCTGCATAGTGAACTGGTCCGGTACGATCAGAAAAAAATTCCTGTCCGGATACTTAAGGGAACCTTCGACCAGAAAATCCTGTACATATGTACTTTTTCCCGCACCTGCGGGTCCATACACAAAAGACAATGCCATATCGATACCTTTCGCTTTTTGAGCACTTTTCAATCGATCTTTGACCGTTTACGTTTTCCATTTTACTACAGATCAAGACCGATTTAATACCCTTTGGTCAAAAAACACAGCATATATTTTTCAGACTTCTTTTTAAATTTTCTAAATTTTATTGTATATTCAGAAAAATTATGGTATGATAGAATTGGATAAAAAGGAGAAAGGAGTGCCTATGAGTAAATTTCTTGTTGCCGGGATTCTTCAAAGAGAAACCATAATAAAAGTCAATGAACTTCCCATCAAATATCAGCCTGTGACCGATAATCTGCAAAGCATTCATTCAAGCATCGGCGGAGACGCCTACAACGAAGCGATCGCACTTAAATGGCTCGGAAATTCCGTGGATTTCTTCTCATTGATCGGCACGGACGATCCTCCGTCGATCATAAACCCCCAATCAAGCGATATACATATCGATACGGATTTTATACTTCCGATCGCATCGGACACTCCGGCTGCGGTGATATTCTGCGATAAGACCAGAAAACAGCAGATCTTCGAGGATATAAAGGATCTGCGCGACTGTGAATACGATCTTAAACCCTTTTTGGATGAGCTTCCCACCGCGGATATGGTCGTGTTCTCCAACGCCAATTTCTGTCGTCCCCTTTTGCAGGCGGCCGTTAACGGCGGCAAGAAGATAGCCCTGAACATAAGAAACTTCAAGCATGAGACTGAGTGCTACAACAGATTTTTCCTTGAAAATGCGGACATCCTGTACCTAAGCGATGACAATCTTGATGAAGATCCGTATGATTTCTTAAAATATATGGTTTCCGAATATCATCCCGATGTTGTGATACTCGGCCAGGGCGCCGACGGAGTTATCATCTATTCCTCAAAAACCGATACATATGCGCACTTCAACAGTGTAAAGACCAACGAGATCGTAAACACTGTCGGAGCCGGAAACGCATTGTTCTCGTGTTTTTTGCACTATTACAACAAAACGGGCGACGCATCCTATTCGATCAAGAACGCTATCCTCTTTGCTTCGTATAAGATAGGATTCATGGGTACTTCAAACGGCTTCATGACCGAGAAACAGATCGAAGACTGGCGCGAACTGATCTGGAAATAAACTTTAAGGAAAAGAAACAAAATGAAAGAAAAGCTTTACACCATACCGCTCAACGATGCCATCAACGCAGGCGATGAATGTCCGTTCTGCCACATCGAAAGAAACATCGAGCACGACCTTATGGACTATGTGCTCGGATCCGGTTCTTCCTATATGGAGAGCAATGTACGCGATCTGACCGACGAAGCCGGATTCTGCAGAGAGCACATCCGCAAAATGTATGATTACGGCAATACTTTGGGAAACGCATGGATACTTAAGACTCATTACCGCAAGGTGATAAACGAAATGAATGATGTCTTTAAAAAGTATTCACCCGCCAAGATCTCTTTTAAAGAAAAACTTGCAGGCAGTTCCGATATCAAAAATCCTGTTAAAAAGTGGACCGACAAACGTGACAAGTCCTGCTATATATGTAAGGAATTCGATAAGACCTACGACAGATACATGGAAACTTTCTTTATCCTCTTTAAAGAAGATGACGAATTCAGAAAGAAAGTAATGGACGGAAAAGGCTTTTGCCTGCACCATTTCGGCGATCTTTGCGAATACGGCGAGATCCACTTAAGCGACAGGCAAAAGGAAGAATATTATCCGAAGCTTTTCGAGCTTATGAGAAACAACATGGAAAGGCTTTATGAAGATATCTCCTGGCTTATCGAAAAGTTTGAGTATCAGAACAAAGACAAAGACTGGAAAAATTCAAGGGATGCCGTCGGACGCGGCATGCAGAAGCTCCGCGGAAGTTATCCCGCAGACCCGCCCTATATGATGAAAAAATGATGTTGAACAAGAAACGGTACGGCTTTATCGGCCGTTCCGTTTTGTCATATTTACTTTTTTAGTCCCAAAGCGTGCAGATATCGACAGTTTTTCATGACCCGCGTGTATCACGGTAAAAACCGAACGGACCGTCTCCGAATCTGTAGCCCATGACTCCGAAGCCCTGATCAAGGACCCACAGATAATCCGGATCGTTTGCCGAAAACTTTATCGTGGCTGTAGTCGGAACACCGTTTAGCGCATCGTAATTGAACAGATGTACATAAATATCCGAACCGGTTTGCTCAACGGAAAATTCACCGTAATAACTGCAGAATCCTTCCATAAAGTTTGCATATATCTCAAACGATCCGTTTTCGTAGAGAGCTATCGTCGGTGCACTCGCCCTATCGAATGTATCAAAATCGTCGCAATAGAATATTCCGCAGTAATGCGAAGCGGGAACTGTCACATTGGTAAGCTGGGGACCCTCGTAATACTCTTCTTCATAATAAGAGTCGGGATACTCATTTTCATAGTATCCATCTGTCGCATAATCCATCCCGCCAAACAGGTCGGCAGGTTTTTGTTCATCGGACTTAATACCCGGTGAAAAATCATACGATCCGCTCTTAACATACTTTTTCATGTTACATTGGGCATTAAACTCCGCTCCGTCGTAATAGCCGTAATCAAGTTTGCCCCACGAACTTAATTTTGTAAAATCAAGATCCGGTACTATGAGTGAATCGGCACATATCACAAAATCATTTCCGTCGATGTAATATTCGGCGTGACCGACATATTTGTAGTCGTTGTCACTCTTCATATATATTCCGACTTCCTGTATATCTTTGATGTCATCGTTATCCGAATCAAATGCCGTTATGAGATATTCACCGGTAAAAAACGAAAGCCAGCGAAGATCCGTCCCCAATGCCTTATCTCCGTGGAATACGAAATCCGCTTCCTCGTCATTTTTGACAAAGATCTCGATCAGACCGATGGGTATGCCGTATTCGTCACGCTCCGGTTCATTGTTACTCTGCTTAATGTCGGCACTTGTATTTGTCGATGCCGATGTCGCCGATGTACTGTTTTCGGTACCGATCCTGTTTGAAATAACGGAAAAATCTCCTCTCCTGCCTTTAAAGATTATTACTCCCAGGATAATAACTATGCCCAGCACAAGACATGCCGCGATGATGAGCGCTGTGATGAGACCGCCTTTGCTCTTTTTCGCAGGCTTCCCGTAATACATATACGGATTATATGCAGGCTGCGGTACGGGCTGAGACTGCGGCATGGGTTGCGGTTGCTGCTGCGGTACGGGCCGGGGCTGCGGTGCAGGCTGCGGTTGTGGCTGCGGCTGCACTACCGGCTGAGGCTGCGGTGCAGGCTGGGGTTGAGGCTGCGCTACAGGCCGAGGCTGCGGTGCAGGCTGAGGCTGCAATCTCTCCGGCGGTGCCGCCGGATTTATCATCGCTGCCGGTATCGGCGGAGGCGGCTTAAGACCGCCCTGCGGCTTTGGTTCCACGACGGGCTCCTCAGGCTCCGCGACGGGTTCCTCAGGTGCGACCGGCTCCTCTGTCTTCTGCTTGAATTCTCCGGTCTCGGCGTCAAAGGTCATTACCATCGTCAGGGTATTGCCGCTTACATCCGTTACTTTTGTTTCGCTTACATATAAACCCGTGGTCTCATCAAGTATATATCCCTCGGGTGGCAAATATTTAGCCATTTTCATTCCTCCGATCATCAAATGATATCGCTCCGGTCATCAGCGGTCGTATGTTGAACACTGCGATCACCTGCCGATCACCAGTCCATTCCCAGTTTATCTTTAATTTCCTCTATGTCTTCAGGCGTATAGAGTTCTCCTGTTCCGCCATCGCAAAACGCGAGCAGACATTTTGGGTCTGCCGAGGACGATACATCATCAAGGAACAACTTCTCGGTCTTGTTTTCAAAATCACATTTTAGCGTTACCGTGTATCCCGAATAACTGAACTTAACACATGCCGTACTCTCGCCTTCCATCCATTTATCGATCGTCTCGATACCTATGGAATCATACTGAATGATCTCATTGTCGTAGGTGAAATTCGCTGCGTCTTCGGCAGAAACGTAACTGCAAAACCAGTATGATACATTTCCCTGCGAATCAAATTCGAAATTGTACGCATACGGACGATAATCGGGAGTGCTGCGCATACCGCTATATATTGAAAGATCAACGGAATCTCCCGAATATATAAGATTGGTCGAGCTGTGATAACTTAACAGAAATACCGCGGTTGAATAACTCTCTTCCGTTGAGTAAAAGCTCTCGGTTCCTGCGCTTTCCGGGTTTCCGTCTTCTACGTCCGCGTTGTTTGCTCCCGCCTTGTTATCATCCGACGCGGATCTTCCACCTCCGTCAACCGTCTCTTCGTCGATCTTTGCTGCCGGCTTTGGAGCTGTATCATCCTTCCCGGCAAAAGAAAACATACTTTCGCCGTCACTTCCTCCCGCGAGCCTGTCAAGAAGATATTTTCCTCCGAAAACGATACCCGCGCCCAGCACAAGAACTGCTGCTATTATGCCTATTATCGCAGGTGCCTTACTCTTTTTGCGGGGCGGTTGATAATACGGTCCGGTATATGCCGGCGGTGCGGTATTCACTTGCGTTCTCGGCGGCATCGGTATGGTCATCGGCGCAGGCTGTCCCACATTTACCGGCGGTGCGGACGGTGCGGGCCGCATCGGCAAAGCTGCCGCTGCAAGCGGCCGGATCTCCTGCCGATATTCGCCCGTAACGTCGTTAAACCACGTGACAACCTGTTTATTTATCCCGGTTTCATCCGGTATTTCGATCACATTTTTATATTCTCCGGAATCGCTATCAAGTGCAAACCCTTCCGGCGGGTAATAGTTTGCCATCTCTCTCCTTTCCTTGCCCGTCCGGTTTCAATCCGGCGGTCACAAAATTATACTGATATTCTCAATCAAGCCACGGTGATAGCAGATACCGATTTTTAAGCGCTACCCATTCATTTTGCATATAAGCATAAAAATCATGTGCCATATAGTTCGCTCCGCGAGCCAGACTTTCGCCTTTCTTTACATCCGCTTCGCTTCCGAACTTAATAGTCGAGTCGAGTATGTAATAAGATTTTGATTTTATCTTTTCAATTGTATCGATCGGACGGATCTTGATCATTTCGCGTTCAAGCACCTCTAAAGCTTTCCCGTCAGCATCTTTCTTTTTCTCAAGATCCTTTATTTGCCGATCGCGGTCCTCTTTGGATATCCGGTTATCTTTATATGCTTCTTCGATCTTCTGCTTATCTGTTTTAAACGTATCATCAAGCGTTTCGATACGGGCTCTCAAACCGTCCCTGGCCGCCTTATAATTGTCGTCGGTCATGAATCCGATCACCGAATAAATTCCGCCTTCGCCGCATTTATTGTCTGCGATAGCTACTATCGCCGGATCTGATTGGTATTCATTCATCAAAATGTTATACGCCCTCAGATCTGCCCGATATTTGTCACTGGGGAATGCTTTATTGGCTTCTTCCCTGATCTTTTTAAAATTGGGGAACGACTTCTTCTCCGGCCCCGGTGCAGGTGCCTGGGAATTACCGCTGCCGCCGTTTCCTCCGCTGTCGGTACCGCCTCCGCCTCCGCTTGGCTTTTGCCTGTAACTGATAATATCGGTCGTATCCCTTAAAAGCGATTCGATAAACCACTCCGCATCACTCTTATCTACTGTCCAACGCTTTGTTTTGTCGCTCCACGTAACTTTGATCGGAATCTCAAAATCCTGATAGTACTCATCTATCTGATGGACTATCCACGTGCCATTTGATGTCTTTCCCGATCTATATATGATGTCCTCGCGAAGCAGCATGAATCCGTTTGACTTGGCATAAACGGTCACTCCGAATTTATTTCCGGGTCCTTCAAGTTCGGCATCAAACGATACATTGTCAAGGAACTGCTTAAACCAGTAATATATCTCGTCTTCCAGGTCATCTATCGGGATCTGGGATGTGTCAAGAACCGAAAGAACGGAATACAGAGACTCACGGATCTTGTCTTTTATATACTTTGCCCTCAAATGATCTTCCCATGCGGCCTCGGATAACTTTGTCTGCTCTTCCTTGTTAAGATATACGGCATCATCGAAATTTCCCCACTTTACGTAATTCAGGAAATCTCTTACAGCCTGTACCGCATCCTCGTTATTTCTCTCGTCTGCGATCGGAGGAGTTGTTTCCACTGAAGAAACAGGCGGTTCGGTTGATGTGACCGGCGGCGGATTCTCGGGACCGTGTAACTTTATCCAGCCGCTGCCGTCCCCGTACCCCGGTCCGTAATGAACCTGCGGTTTTTTCCCGCCGCCTCTGGAGACCGGTGTACTGTTTCCGCCACCTGTTGGCGGTACATAAGGAGGAACAGGCACTCCCTGCGGTGGATCGGTCGGAACGGTACATGCCGGCAAAAACGGGGTATAGGCAGAAGCATCTTCCAGATATATCTCCACAAAATTGATCCATCCGTTCACAGAAAGCGAGTACGAATATTCAAACGGTGATGCAAAAGAAACTTTACTGATCGCAAATATTGTGCTGTTGGGCTGTTTCTCGGTAGGCGCCGAGTAACACATTGCGTATTCGCACCAGGTCCCCATCGATGTAACCGGGAAATATGAGATGACCACGGCTTCCGTTTCACCCGGTTTAACCGCATAAACGAATGAATCCTGATTATCAACATACAGGATATATCCCGATACGATATGCATACATATGCCGTCAAACGTACATTCAAGTCCCGTACCGTTATCTCTGTCGACGCACAGTATATATCCGGTTTCCTCGCCGGTGTAAACTTCCATAAAGAGGTATCCGCCGGAT
>JAGCCY010000024.1 GCA_017651385.1 Lachnospiraceae bacterium | reverse complement strand
GTTTTATATGCTATAATGTTGAAGTTGTTCTATATGATAATCAGTAAAAGAAGGAATCCCTTATGAGTTTTATTTCTTATCTCATCAACGGCATAAGCTTAGGCTCCGTATACGCCATAATCGCTTTGGGCTATACGATGGTCTACGGAATTGCCAAAATGCTCAACTTTGCCCACGGCGATGTAATAATGTTCGGAAGTTATGCGGTATTTACGATAGTAAGTACCTTAAGTCTTCCCACGTGGCTCGGAATGCTTGTATCGATAATTCTTTGTACGGTACTCGGTATCACGATAGAGGCTGTTGCATACAGACCCTTAAGACAGGCTTCTTCGTCGCTCGCGGTACTCATCACCGCGATCGGTGTAAGTTACCTTTTACAGAATGTGGCCCTTTTGATCTTCGGTGCCAACACAAAGTCGTTTTCATCTGTCGTGAGCATGGCTCCCTTAAAGCTTGCAGACGGCGGTCTTACGATCACGGGCGAGACCATAGTCACGATATCATGCTGTATAGTCATAATGATCGTCCTTACGCTTTTTGTTAACAAGACAAAGGCAGGTCAGGCAATGCTTGCGGTATCGGAAGACAAGGGTGCCGCACAGCTTATGGGAATAAACGTAAACGGTACGATATCTCTTACGTTTGCCATCGGTTCGGCACTTGCCGCCGTTGCGGGCATGCTTCTCTGCTCCGCTTATCCCGCCCTTACTCCTTATACCGGTTCGATGCCCGGTATCAAGGCTTTCGTGGCTGCGGTATTCGGAGGCATCGGTTCCATTCCCGGAGCTTTTATCGGAGGCATTATCTTAGGCATTATAGAAATATTCTCAAAAGCATATATATCATCACAGTTATCGGATGCCATTGTGTTCTTAGTGCTCATCATCGTTCTTCTGGTCAAGCCCACGGGAATACTCGGTAAGAAGATACAGGAAAAGGTTTAAGGAGGTGTCGGATGAAAACATTTGTAAGTAAGAACAAAGACAACCTCATAACCTACGGTATCGTGATCGTTGCTTATGTGCTGATGGAGATACTCATAAAGGCAGGCCTTATATCAAGCCTTATGCAGGGACTTTTAGTGCCCTTATGCGCTTATGTGATCTTGGCCGTATCTCTTAACTTAACGGTCGGAATTCTCGGCGAATTAAGCCTTGGCCACGCAGGCTTTATGTGCGTGGGAGCATTTACATCGGCGTTCTTTTCAAAGATCACGATGAACGTTAGAACCGTAACCTGGATCAGATTCACGCTGGCGATCGTCATAGGCTTTATAGCCGCTGGCCTCATAGGATTTCTGATCGGCATGCCTGTTCTTCGCTTAAAGGGCGATTATCTTGCAATAGTTACGCTTGCTTTCGGCGAGATCATCAAAAACGTGATAAACGTTCTCTATATAGGAAAAGATTCAAAGGGGCTCCACTTCTCGATGAAGGACGCCGTAGCCTTGAATCTTGAGGCTGACGGAGACGTTATAATAAACGGTGCCCAGGGTATAACCGGCACTCCCAAAAACTCCACATTTACCATCGGTGTGATCCTGATCCTGATCACTCTCTTTATAGTATTGAATCTTATAAAGAGCCGTGACGGCCGTGCCATCATGTCTATCCGTGATAACGTTATCGCCGCGGAATCCGTAGGTATCAATATCACAAAATACAAGCTTCTTGCCTTTGCGCTTTCCGCAGCCTTGGCAGGCGTTGCCGGAGTACTCTACTCCCACAACTTAAGTTCGCTTATGGCCACACCCAAAAACTTCGGATACAACATGTCCATCATGATACTGGTATTCGTGGTTCTCGGCGGTATAGGAAATATAAGAGGTTCCATTATCTCCGCAGTGATACTTACGCTGCTTCCCGAACTTTTAAGAGGCCTTTCAAACTACCGTATGCTCATATACGCCATAGTACTCATCGCAATGATGTTATTTAACTGGGCTCCCAAAGCACAGGCATTCAGAGACAGGCTTCTTGATAAACTGATGTTTTGGAAGAAAAAGAAAGTGACCGTAACGGAAAAAGAAGGAGGTGCGGATGATGAAAGATAACAATCATGTACTTGAAGTCAACAACTTATCCATCTCCTTTGGCGGCTTAAGAGCCGTCGACGATTTTAACGTTACCATCGATAAAGGCGAACTCTACGGTCTCATCGGTCCAAACGGAGCAGGCAAGACCACGGCGTTCAATCTGCTTACCGGAGTTTACAAACCCGATGAAGGTATCATAAAGCTTGACGGTAAAGACATCACCGGCAAGAGCACGATAGAGATCAACAAGGCAGGTATCGCAAGAACCTTCCAGAACATAAGACTTTTTAAGGATCTTTCGGTACTCGATAACGTAAAGGTCGGTCTTCACAACCTCTATGAATATTCGACGATGGCATCTGTTTTCAGACTTCCCAGATATTACAGGGTCGAAAAGGAAATGGATGAAAAAGCATATTCGCTTTTAAAAGTTTTTGATCTTGACCGTTCGGCAGATTTTAAAGCTTCACAGCTTCCGTACGGCAAGCAGAGAAAGCTTGAGATCGCAAGAGCTCTGGCCACCAATCCCAAGCTCCTGCTCCTTGATGAGCCCGCTGCCGGCATGAACCCCAACGAGACAAAAGAGCTCATGGATACGATCTCGTTTATCAGAAAAGAATTCGATATGACCATTCTTTTGATAGAGCATGACATGAAGCTTGTATCCGGTATCTGCGAGCGCCTTACGGTACTTAACTTCGGCCGTATTCTGGCTGAGGGAAACACAGCCGAGGTTTTAAACAACCCCGAAGTAATCACAGCGTATTTAGGAGAATAAGACCATGGCAATGCTTGAAGTAAAAAACTTACATGTACATTACGGTGTGATAGAAACCATAAAAGGAATAGATTTTGAAGTCAACAAGGGCGAAGTTATCGCACTTATAGGTGCGAACGGCGCGGGTAAGACCACGATACTCCATACCGTAAGCGGTCTTATCACTCCTTCCGAAGGCTGTATCACCTTTGAAGGACACGACCTTACAAAGATACCCGGCCACAAGATCGTATCC
>JAGCCY010000214.1 GCA_017651385.1 Lachnospiraceae bacterium | reverse complement strand
GAAAGCTCTCTGCAGACAATGTCGGAAAATCCCGACTTTTCAAGCATAAGAGGAGCTTCGTAGAGAATGGGAAGCGTAATGTTTTCAATTACACAATCGGGCTTTACGTTACAGAATAAAGCGATCTTATTGAATATCGATTCTTCCAGAGGTCTGTCGCATCTTAACACGACAATGTTCGGATTGATACCCATACCCTGGAGTTCTTTTACCGAATGCTGGGTGGGCTTTGATTTGTGTTCATCGGAACCGCTTAAGAAAGGCACCAATGTTACGTGGATGAAAAGACTGTTCTCGCGTCCGACCTCAAGAGAGATCTGACGGACCGCTTCTATGAACGGCTGTGACTCGATATCGCCGATAGTGCCGCCGATCTCGGTGATGACTACATCGGCATTTGTTTTTTTGCCGACTTTATAGATAAATTCCTTGATCTCGTTGGTGATGTGCGGGATAACCTGAACGGTCGAGCCAAGATACTCACCGCGGCGTTCCTTGTTAAGTACATTCCAGTACACTTTTCCGGTCGTCAGGTTTGAGTATTTGTTCAGGTTTTCGTCTATGAATCTTTCATAGTGGCCAAGATCTAAGTCGGTCTCCGCTCCGTCCTCGGTAACATACACCTCGCCGTGCTGGAAAGGACTCATGGTACCGGGGTCGACATTGATATAAGGATCCAGCTTCTGAGCCGCAACCTTAAGCCCTCTTGACTTAAGTAAACGTCCGAGTGACGCTGCCGTTATACCCTTTCCGAGTCCCGATACAACGCCTCCCGTGACAAAAATGTACTTTGTGTTCATGATAATCTCCTCCCCCTCGGTGGCGATTATTCTACAGTAACGCTCTTTGCGAGGTTTCTGGGCTTATCCACATCAAGACCCTTTGCTACCGAGATATAATATCCCATAAGCTGAAGCGGTATTACCGCAAGGCTCGTAGCAAAATGTTCGTCGGTCTTAGGTATGTAAGCCACAAAATTCGCCACATCTTCTATCATATAATTTCCATAGGAAGTAAGACCCATGAGGTAAGCTCCTCTTGCCTTACATTCAACCATGTTTGATACCGTTTTTTCATAAAGGCTGTTCTGCGTGATCACACCGATCACCAGAGTGTTGTCCTCGATAAGACTTATCGTGCCGTGCTTAAGTTCGCCTGCCGCATATGCTTCCGAATGGATATAGGAAATTTCCTTCATCTTAAGCGAGCCTTCAAGACATATCGCATAATCAAGACCTCTTCCGATAAAGAAGATATCGTGCGCATGAGAATACTTGGAAGCAAACCACTGTATCCTTTCCTTGTCTTCAAGGATCTTTGTGATCTTCTGAGGCAGTGTCTGAAGCTCTTTGATCATATCCTTGTAGGCAGCCTCTTTTAAGTGACCTCTTACCTTGGCAAACTGCATTGCGATCGCATAACATGCGATAAGCTGTGTACTGTACGCCTTGGTGGTTGCAACGGATATCTCGGGACCCGCAAGAGTATAGAATGTATTGTCAGCTTCTCTTGCTATCGAAGAACCCACAACGTTTACTATCGCAAGGGTCTTGATCTTGCGTTCTTTTGCAAGACGAAGTGCCGCAAGCGTATCCGCGGTCTCACCCGACTGGCTTATCACTATCACAAGTGCCTTATCGGAAAGTAACGGATTTCTGTATCTGAATTCACTCGCAAGATCCACATTTACCTGGATCCTTGCAAGGTCCTCTATGACATATTTTGCTGCCATGCCCACATGGTAAGCGGAACCGCAGGCAACTATGTTTATCTGGTCCAGTGACTTTATCTCATCGTCCGAAAGCTCGATACCTTCAAGGCTGATCTTTCCGTCTTTTACGACTGAAGCGATCGTATCGCCCACAACCTTGGGCTGCTCGTGGATCTCCTTCATCATAAAATGCTCAAAACCGCCTTTTTCGGCTGTCTCGGCATCCCATTCTATCTCGCTTATCTCTTTTTTGATCTCATCGCCGTCAAGGTTATAGAAATTGACGTTTCCGGGAGTGAGCTTTGCTATCTCAAGATTGCCTATGTAATAGACTTTCTTTGTGTACTTAAGGATCGCGGGTACATCGGAAGCCAGATAGCTTTCGTTTTTGCCCACACCTATGATCATGGGAGAATCTTTTCTGGCAACCCAGATCTCGCCGGGGTAATCCTTAAACATTACGGCCAGGGCATAGGAACCTCTTACACGCACCATGGTCCTGTTAAGTGCATCGATGGGACCCAGCTTGTACTTATTTAAGTAATAATCCACAAGCTTTACCACAACTTCGGTATCTGTCTCCGAATAGAATTCATAATCGTGACGAAGAAGTTTCTCTTTAAGCTCAACGTAATTTTCGATGATACCGTTGTGAACGCCCACAACATTGGAATCATCCACACCCTTGCCTTCGGGATTCTTGCCCGAAATATGGGGATGAGCGTTAAGCTCCGACGGTTCACCGTGTGTGGCCCATCGTGTATGACCTATACCGCAGGTACCCTTTATGGCCTTGCCGCCGTCAGTCTTTTCCGAAAGGATCTTAAGCCTTCCCTTCGCCTTTACGACCCTTACGGGAGCCTTATCGTCTCTTACGGCCAGTCCCGCAGAATCATATCCTCTGTATTCAAGTTTCGAAAGCCCGTCAAGCAATATCGGTGCTGCCTGACTGCCTCCTACATAACCTACTATTCCGCACATAAAAATCTCTCCTTTTAAGTAGCCCGATGTTACAGATATCTTTAAGCCGGCACGATTATTGCGTAATCTTGCCAAATCGCTCGAAGCCATGCAAAATTTGGACTTCGTCCAAATGGCTTCTCACTCCCACTCAACCGTAGCCGGGGGCTTGGAAGTAATGTCGTATACGACTCTTGATATGCCTTTGACCTCGTTTGTGATCCTGTGACTTGCGATCTCAAGAACCTCAAATGGTATCCTGGTCCATTCCGCAGTCATGAAATCATCCGTGGTAACGGATCTTAATGCAAGCGTATAACCGTAAGTTCTTGCATCGCCCATAACGCCTACTGTCCTTGTATTTGTAAGTACCGCAAAATACTGGTTTGCATCGGTTATACCGGCCTTATCCACTTCCTCACGGAAGATGGCGTCGGCATCACGAAGTGTATCAAGCTTTTCCTTTGTAAGCTCGCCGATAACTCTGACCGCAAGACCGGGGCCCGGGAACGGCTGACGAAATACAAGTTCTTTCGGTATACCGAGCTTAAGACCCACTTCTCTTACTTCATCTTTAAAAAGATCTCTTAAAGGCTCCACTATCTCGTCAAACGAAATGACATCCGGAAGTCCTCCGACATTATGGTGGCTCTTTATGACAGCCGAGTCGCCTTTTCCGCTTTCGATCACATCGGGATAGATGGTACCCTGTGCGAGAACATCGACCTTTCCTATCTTCTTTCCTTCATCCTCAAAAACCCTGATGAACTCTTCGCCGATGATCTTTCTTTTCTTTTCGGGTTCGGTCACACCTTTTAATTTATCAAGGAACCTTTGCTCGGCATTGACCCTTATAAGATTCATACCGAACTTATCTTTGAAGGTCTTCTCCACAAAATCGCCTTCGTTTTTACGAAGAAGGCCGTGATCCACAAATACGCACACAAGATTCGGGCCAACGGCTTTATGCAAAAGAACCGCCGCTACCGAAGAATCTACTCCGCCCGAAAGTGCGAGCAGGACCTTCTTGCCCGAAAGCTTTTCTTTAAATGAAGAAACCGTGGTCTCTATAAAGCTGTCCATGACCCAGTCCTTCGAACACTTGCAGATATCAAACACGATATTACTTATTATCTGCTTTCCGTATTCCGATTGGGTAACCTCGGGATGAAACTGGACCGCATAGAGTTTTCTTTTATCGTCACACATCGCCGCGCAGGGACATTTATCGGTATCGGCGATAACGGTAAAACTGTCCGGTGTCTTGGCTATATAGTCCGTATGGCTCATAAAGCACACACTCGGACTTTTTACATCTTTAAAGATGGCGTGGTTTTTAAAATTGACTATCGTCTTTCCGTATTCACTGGAATCGGCTGCGCTTTCGACAACGCCTCCGCCCATGTAAGCCATGAGCTGTGCTCCGTAGCATATTCCGAGTATCGGGATGCCCGCATTTAAGATCTCGGGATCGTAATGCGGCGACATTTCGTCGTATACACTGTTGGGTCCTCCCGTAAAAATGACACCCTTGTAACCCTCTTCCTTAATATCAGAAACAGTGATCTTATTGTAGGGTTTTATCTCAGCATATACGTTATTCTCACGGACACGCCTTGCAATCAGCTGATTGTACTGGCCTCCGAAATCAAGTACAAGAATCTTATCCATTAAATCTCCACCCTTTCGGAGCCGTGCTCGACACCTTCAAGCATCGGTGCAGCCTTCTTTATGATATTGGTAACCTGTTCCGCGCATCTTCCGATATAAGCATCGGGATTTAAACAGGAATTCAACTCTTCTTCGCTTAAGCCTATCTCGGGCTCTTTGGAAAGTCTTGATAAAAGATCGCACTTTCCTCCGGCCTTCATCTCCTCATAGCTTTCCATTGAGCATTTTCTTATGATGCCGTGAATGCTCTGACGGTTTCCGCCGCGCTTTACAGCCTCCATCATAATGTTCTCTGTAGCTATGAAAGGAAGGTATTCTCTCATGTTTCTTGAAACAACGGTCTCATTGACCACTATGCCGTCGGTAATGTTCTGTGCGAGTCTTATGATCGCATCCGCACACAAAAAGCCCTCCGGAAGACTTATACGTCTGTTTGCGGAATCGTCAAGCGAACGCTCCAGCCACTGAACCGAAGCCGTCATCTGGGCATTCATGGAATCGCACATAAGATATCTGGCCAAAGAACACATTCTCTCGCTTCTTATGGGGTTTCTCTTGTATGCCATTGCCGAAGAACCGATCTGATTCTTTTCAAACGGCTCTTCTATCTGGTGATCGTGCTCAAGAAGTCTTATGTCATTGCCCATTCTGTAACAGCTCTGTGCTATCGAAGCAAGCGCGTCCATAATGCGGCTGTCCGTTTTTCTGGGATATGTCTGTCCGCAGACGTCAAAGCATTCGGTAAAAGAATAATCCGCTGCGATGAGCCTGTTCATTTCATCGATCTTTGCCGTATCTCCTTCGAAAAGATCCATGAAGCTTGCTTCGGTACCGGTAGTACCGCGGCAGCCCAAAAACTTTATATTGGATATGGCAAAATCGATCTCGGCAATATCGGACATAAAATCCTGCATCCAGAGTGTTGCACGCTTTCCTACAGTCACAGGCTGTGCCGGCTGGAAATGCGTGTAGCCCAAAGTGGGCATTGCCTTATATTTATCAGCAAAATCGGAAAGATTTTTGATGACTGTAAGAAGTTCTCTTCTTAAATACAAAAGTGCATCTCTGTAAAGGATAAGATCCGCATTGTCGGTCACATAACAGCTTGTGGCTCCCAGATGTATGATACCCGCTGCCTTTGGTGCTACCTTTCCGTATGCATATATATGTGCCATAACATCATGGCGGACTTCTTTTTCACGTTCTGCGACTACGTCGTAATCGATATCATCAAGATGAGCCGAAAGTTCTTCGACCTGTTCCTCGGTGATCGGAAGTCCGAGCTTCATTTCAGCCTTTGCGAGCGATACCCAGAGTTTTCTCCAGGTCTTGTATCTTGTGTCGGCTGAAAAAAGACCGAGCATATATTTTGATGCGTAACGCGATGAAAGCGGTGATTCGTATATGTCTCTCATGCCCTACCTCCGAATGATCTCATCTCTTGCTGCGCCTACGGATACATACCCGATATGACATCCGATGTTCTTCTCGATGTACTCTACATACTCTCTTGCCTTTACG
>JAGCCY010000213.1 GCA_017651385.1 Lachnospiraceae bacterium | reverse complement strand
GGAAACGGCAAGACTGCAGGTAAAGGTCACAAAGGTCAGAAGGCTCGTTCAGGAGCTCCCAGAATCGGTTTCGAAGGTGGCCAGATGCCGCTTTACAGACGACTTCCCAAGAGAGGTTTCAAGAACAGAAATCATAAATTTATCGTAGCAATTAATTTGAACGCATTGGAATGTTTTGAAGACGGCGCTACCGTTGACGTTGAAGCTCTTATCAATAAGGGTATCATCGATGACCCTGAAGATGGCGTAAAGATTCTCGGTAACGGTGAACTTACCAAAAAGCTCAATGTTAAGGTGAACGCTTACAGCGAATCCGCAAAGGAAAAAATTGAGAAACTTGGTGGAAGTGCTGAGGTGATCTAAACATGTTAAAGACACTCAGAGATGCATTAAAAATTAAAGAGATCAGAGAAAAGTTATTATACAGCTTTTTAATGATCATCATCATCCGTATCGGCTGTCAGATGCCGGTACCGGGTGTGAGCAGAACATATTTCTCGGACTGGTTTGCACAGCAGACCAGCGATGCATTTAACTTTTTGGATGCATTTACAGGCGGTTCGTTCCTTAATATGTCATTACTGGCATTGAACATTACCCCTTACATTACTTCTTCGATCATCATGCAGCTTCTTACAATTGCCATTCCGGCACTTGAAGAGATGCAGAAGGAAGGCGGAGAGGGACGTAAGAAGATCGCCTCTATTACCCGTTATGTTACCGTAGCACTTGCTTTGATCGAAGCAGCTGCAATGACATTCTCATTCGGCAGATCGGGTTTACTTGCACAGTACAATGCGCTTAATGTTATCACAGCCATTGTAGCCTTAACATCGGGTAGTGCATTTGTTATGTGGGTTGGTGAAAGAATAACAGAGAAGGGACTTGGTAACGGTATATCCATCATCCTTCTTGTAAATATCATTTCAAGAATACCTCATGACATGTCCACACTTTTCGACCAGTTCGTTAAAGGCAAAAGAATTGCGTCCGCAATACTTGCTGTTGTGATCATTATCGCAATTCTTGTACTTATGATCATGCTTGTTGTTTTGCTTAACTCCGGACTTCGTAAGATCCCGGTACAGTATGCAAGACGTGCACAGGCAGGCGGAAGGATCGGCGGAGCTGCCGCTTCCAATATTCCGCTTCGTATCAACACCGCCGGAGTTATTCCGATCATCTTTGCATCAAGTATCATGCAGACTCCCGGAATAATCTCATCTTTGGTCGGTTATAAGGGAACAGGTGTATGGTCGCATGTACTTCACACCTTAAGTTCACAATACTGGGTAAACAAAAATTACCCTTACTATTCGGTAGGTTTATTGATCTATTGCCTGCTTGTAATCGTATTTGCATACTTCTACACGGCAATAACATTCAACCCCACAGAGGTTGCGGACAACTTAAAGAAGTCCAACGGTTTTATCCCCGGTATCAGACCCGGAAAGCCTACCAGTGATTACCTTACCAATATTTTAAACGCTATCATCTTTATCGGCGCGGTTGGTTTAGTTATTGTAGGTATTCTTCCCTACATATTCTATGGTGTATTCAATGCACAGGTAACCTTCCTCGGCACCAGCCTTATAATTATAGTAAGTGTTATCATTGAAACGCTTACTCAGGTTGAAAGCATGATGTTAGTAAGAAATTACAAAGGATTTTTAAATCAGTAACAGGATACTCGGAGTAGTCTTAACTGCTCCGAGGATTTTCTGATTTTACTGAGGGAGGAACTATGAAGATTATTATGTTGGGAGCGCCCGGTGCCGGAAAAGGTACCCAGGCCAAAATGATCAGTGAAAAATATGGCTTACCCCATGTATCAACAGGCGATATTTTCCGTGCAAACATCAAGAACGGAACAGAGCTTGGCATGGAATCTAAAAAATATATGGATGCGGGACAGCTTGTTCCCGATGAACTTACTGTTAAGATACTTCTTGACAGAGTAGCGGAAGATGACTGCAAGAACGGATATGTTCTCGACGGTTTTCCCCGTACGATACCTCAGGCAGAGGTTTTAGAAGATGCGTTGAACAAGCTTAACGATAAGATCGATTATGCTATCAACGTTGATGTTCCCGATGAGAATATCATCAGTCGTATGTCGGGAAGACGTGCGTGCGTAAACTGCGGTGCAACATACCATATTCAGTATGCACCCACTAAGGTTGAAGGTATCTGCGATAAGTGCGGCAGCGAACTTATCTTAAGAGATGACGATAAGCCCGAGACTGTTAAAAACAGACTTGATGTATATCACAAACAGACTCAGCCGCTTATTGATTTCTATTCCGCACGCAATATCCTTAAAGAGGTTGACGGGACGGTGTCGATGAATGAAGTCTTTGAGAGCATTATTTCCATTCTTGGATAGAAGAGAGGCTGAAATGGTATCAATTAAATCTCCTGCAGAGATAGAACTTATGCGAGAATCCTGCAGATTGTTAAGTGAAGTTTTTGTAAGTCTTTCCAAAATGATCGAGCCCGGGGTTTCAACACTCGATATTGACAGAGAAGGCGAGCGTCTTATAAGAAGCAGGGGATGTATACCGAACTTCTTAAATTATGACGGCTTTCCGGCTTCAATCTGTGTATCGGTCAACGATGAAGTTGTACACGGGATACCCAAAAAGAACAAGAAGTTAAAAGAAGGCGACATTGTTTCGCTTGATGCCGGACTTATATACAAGGGTTATCACTCGGATTGTGCAAGAACATATGCGGTAGGCGAGATTTCTCCCGAGGCACAGAAGCTTATGGATGTTACAAAGCAGAGCTTCTTTGAAGGGATCAAATTTGCAAAAGCCGGCAATCATCTTTTTGATATTTCAAATGCGATAGATGATTATGTAACACCTTTCGGTTACGGGATCGTAAGAGAACTCGTGGGTCACGGTATAGGTACAAACCTTCACGAAGAACCCCAGATCCCGAATTTCAGGCAGAAGAGAAAAGGAATCCTTCTTGAGCCCGGTATGACGATATGTGTTGAACCGATGATCAATATGGGAACGGCGGATGTATGCTGGCTTGACGATGACTGGACCGTAGTGTCCGAAGACGGAAGCCTTTCCGCTCACTATGAAAACACCATTTTGATCACGGACGGCGAACCCGAGATCCTTACAATAGAGAGATAAATGGAATTTATTAAATACACAAAAGCCCGCTCAAAAGCAGGAAACGACAAGGATAAAGTGTACATCGTCAAAGAGATGGCCGAAAGATATGTCGTTCTTGAAGATGAAACGGGAAAGATCGTAAAAAAGAATCGTAAGCATATTCAGTTTATTAAATAGGAGATTTGCATGTCGAAATCAGACGTAATTGAAATTGAAGGAACAGTAGTTGAAAAACTCCCCAATACAATGTTCAAGGTTGAACTTGAGAACGGCCACCAGGTACTTGCGCACATAAGCGGCAAGTTAAGACAGAATTTCATAAGAATTCTGCCCGGTGACAAGGTTACACTCGAACTTTCACCCTATGATCTTACAAAAGGCAGGATCATCTGGAGAGATAAGTAAAATAAGCAAAAAAAATGCTTGCAAACATTGAAAGGCCGTGGTATAGTAATACTCGGTCTTTTTTGTGCAAAAGGGTGATTTATGCCCTTTTTACAAGTAAAAACCAATAACTGGCAGAACTGAAAGGAGGCAATTATGAAAGTAAGATCTTCAGTTAAACCGATTTGCGAAAAATGCAAAGTAATCAAGCGAAAGGGCAAGATCAGGATCATCTGTGAAAACCCTAAGCACAAGCAGGTACAGGGTTAATCCGGATACTACGGATTTAAAGTATATATAAGACGTAGTTGAGCCTACGCATTATTACTTTTGATACCGCAAGAGCTCATGATAACGGGAGCTCGTACCTTGTCGGAAAAGTCGGACGCCGGTCCGGCCGGGATGTATATCCCCAATCAATCAGTAAGGCGCAATCAATATTGCGCAGAATTTCCGAAAATGATTCGGAATCAGATAAGCGTGTAGCCGCGCAAAGAAATGGAGGAAACGTAAATGGCTCGTATCGCAGGTATTGACTTACCCAGAGAGAAACGTATCGAGATCGGCTTGACCTATATCTACGGAATAGGCAGAACAAGCTCAAATAAGATCTTAAAAGATGCGAAGGTAGATCCCAACACACGTGTTAGAGATCTTACCGATGATGAAGTTAAGAAGATCAGTGAAGTAATTGAAGAACACTACATGGTAGAAGGTGACCTTCGCCGTGAAGTTGCGTTAAACATCAAGAGACTTCAGGAAATCGGATGCTACAGAGGTATCCGTCATCGTAAGGGTCTTCCCGTCCGCGGACAGAAGACAAAGACAAACGCACGTACCCGCAAGGGACCGAAGCGTACAGTTGCTAATAAGAAGAAATAATTGATCAGAGAAAGTAGGTTAGTTTAAAATGGCTAAAGTTGCAAAGAAAGTAACAAAAAAGCGCGTTAAGAAAAACGTTGAACGTGGACAGGCACATATTCAGGCATCCTTCAACAATACTATCGTTACTCTTACCGATAACGAAGGTAATGCATTAAGCTGGGCAAGTGCCGGTGGTCTTGGTTTTAGAGGTTCAAAGAAATCTACTCCCTACGCTGCACAGATGGCAGCAGAGACAGCTACAAAGGCTGCTCTTGTACATGGCTTAAAGTATGTTGACGTATTCGTAAAGGGTCCCGGTTCGGGACGTGAAGCAGCAATCCGTGCGTTGGCAGCATGTGGTCTGGAAGTAGTTTCCATAAGAGACGTAACTCCCGTACCTCATAACGGATGCCGTCCTCCTAAGCGTCGTCGCGTTTAGTAACAGATATCTTTTAAAGATATTATCGATCGTTGGAAGAAGACCATGCATTGCATGGCTGTAAACAATAACAGAAAGGAATTTTTAAGAAATGGCAATTAACAGAACTCCGGTCTTAAAGAGATGCAGATCTTTAGACCTTGATCCCACATTTTTAGGATATGACAAGAAATCCAACAGAACCAGTACACGTTCAGGCAGAAAGATGAGTGAATACGGTCTTCAGCTTCGTGAAAAGCAGAAGGCAAAGTTCATCTACGGTGTACTTGAGAAGCCTTTCCGTAACTACTATGAGAAGGCTGACCGCATGAAGGGTATGACAGGTGAAAACCTTATGGTCATGCTCGAGACAAGACTTGACAACATTGTTTTCCGTATGGGTTTTGCACGTACACGTAAGGAAGCAAGACAGGTTGTAGGTCATAAGCACGTTCTCGTAAACGGAAAGTGCATCAACATTCCTTCCTACCTTTGCAAGGCAGGCGATGTGATCTCTTTAAGCGATAAGGCTAAAGAGTTACAAAGATATAAGGATGTCATCGAAGTAACGGGTGGCAGGATCGTTCCCGAATGGATCGATGTAGATCAGGAAGCTTTCAAGGGTACCATCAAAAATCTTCCTACCAGAGAAATGATCGATGTTCCCGTTAACGAAATGCTTATCGTCGAATTATATTCCAAATAATATATTTGATAATCATGCATTTATACCTAAAAATGAAGGAGGAAATATCCTGTGTTTGATTTTGAAAGACCCGAAATTAAAATTATGGATGTATCTGAAGATAAGAAGTACGGAAAGTTCGTTGTTGAACCCCTTGAAAGAGGCTATGGAATTACGCTTGGCAATTCTTTAAGAAGAATAATGCTTTCCTCACTTCCCGGTGCAGCAGTAAGCCAGATCAAGATCGAAGGCGTGCTTCACGAGTTCAGTTCCATTCAGGGTGTCAAGGAAGATGTTACAGAGATCATTCTTAACATCAAGAAGCTTGCCATCAAAAACACAAGCGACTCCAATGAGCCTAAGACAGCTTATATCGATTTTACCGGTGAAGGTGTTATTAAGGCTTCCGATATCCAGGTTGATCCCGATATCATCATTATGAATCCCGACCAGACCATCGCTACGATCTGTGGCGATAAGAACACAAAGTTCTATATGGAACTCACGATCACAAAGGGACGCGGTTATGTAAGCGCAGATAAGAACAAGAACGAAGATCTTCCGATCGGAGTTATTGCGATCGATTCCGTATATACCCCCGTTGAGCGTGTAAACATGACCGTAGAGAACACTCGTGTAGGTCAGGTAACAGACTTTGATAAATTAACACTCGATGTATATACAAACGGACCCCTTTCTCCCGAAGAGGCTGTAAGCCTTGCGGCAAAGGTATTAAGCGAGCACTTAAGCTTGTTTATAGATCTTTCCGAGAGCGGCAAATCATTAACGGTACTTGATGAGAAGCCCGAGAAGACCTCCGATCGTGCAATCGACATGAGCATTGATGAACTTGAACTTTCGGTTCGTTCATACAACTGCTTAAAGCGTGCCGGCATCAATACCGTTGCAGAGCTCGTTAACAGAACTCCCGACGATATGATGAAGGTTCGTAACCTCGGACGTAAGTCCCTTGAAGAAGTTCTTGCAAAGCTTGATGAGCTCGGACTTAAACTTCAGAACGCCGAGGATTGACAGTAAAGTATGATGGCATCCAAGGTAAGCCCGATGTGCGCAAGGATGTTAACTCATAAATGGAAACCATTGTGCCGCCTGTGTAAGCCCGAAGAGCGACGGACGACGCACCATCTGATTGAGAAAGGAAATTTAAAATGGCAAAGTACAGAAAATTAAGCAGAACCTCTTCCCAGAGAAAAGCTCTTTTAAGAGGACAGGTAACAAGTCTTATCCAGAACGGTAAGATCGTGACAACCGAAGCTAAGGCTAAGGAAGTTCAGAAGATCGTTGAAGGCATTATCGCTCTTGCAGTTAAGGAAAAGGATAACTTTGAAACCGTAAAGGTTACCGCTAAGGTTGCCAAGAAGGACAAGGACGGCAAGCGCGTTAAGGAAGAAAAGGACGGCAAGAAAGTTACCGTTTACGAAGAAGTTGAAAAGGAGATCAAGAAAGATTTACCTTCAAGACTTCATGCAAGACGTCAGATGCTTAAGGTTTTATATGTTAATGAGACCAATAAGTTATTTGATGATATCGCTCCCAAGTATGCAAACCGCAACGGCGGTTACACAAGGATTGTTAAGATTGGTCAGCGTAAGGGCGATGCAGCAATGGAAGTAGTTCTTGAGCTTGTATAATCGATTGACATTTTAGACTCCCGTCTTAAAGACGGGAGTTTTTTTTATGCGGATTTGTGTTATACTCAAGGGTAGAGGATAAATGTATGGATCAAACTTATATGTTGGCATTTGATGTAGCGGGTCTTGCTCTTATAGTATCGCTGCTCATTATTCATACCTCGGCTTATCGTATAAAGTCCACGAGCAATCTTATCTATCGGTTGTTTCTTTGGATTTCTTTTGCGCACGGTGTTATGGACATCGTTACGTCGCTCACGATCCGTCATTCCGAAAATGTAAATGACAATCTTAATATGCTTTTGAATATCGTCTTTCAGGTATTGGCATTTTTGACCGCATACCTCGGTAAGGCAT
>JAGCCY010000212.1 GCA_017651385.1 Lachnospiraceae bacterium | reverse complement strand
TCCGTCTTTAAATCTTCCCTGTACTCCGGTTATCCTGTATGAGCCCGGGATATATGCCCGCTTTTCGTTTAGGTGGTAATTGACGATCGTACTGCCCATAAATTTTGCCGTTACCTTAAGATCGTCGCCCACAAGATACTCAGGTATCACGGGAGCAAGGTTAAGCTTAAGTTCGCCGTCCTCATATATAAAGGGATCGTTTCCGAACATCATTCTCTTCCATATGCTTAAAAACTCTACCGTCGAGCCGCTCAGTCTTGCCACAAAGCCTTTCCCGATGACTGCGGTATTGGGATTTACGCTGCTTGCGATAAACGATGAATTCTCAAGTATGCTTCTTCCGTATACATCGGGATCCAAAAACGGTACCGCCGCTGTCTTAAGATCGTCGGCGAATTCCTTGTACATACCCGACTTTATAAGTTCGAGGAGGTACTTGTATTCCATATGGAGCCAGACAGATTCATGCTCCAGCCAGCCTCTTGTAAAACTTGTGCAGCGGCCCAGCTCAAAATTGGCTTCTTCCAAAGACTCGCTTACTTTGTACATCTTTAAAACGTCGTCATACATAGAACCTTGTTTTAACTTTTTGTACAAAGAACGCTTTTCCTCATCCTTAACATCAAGTTTTAAGTATCTTACGTATCCTTCAAGGAAATCGGGAACCTCAACAAGCTTAAACTTTACGGGAACGATCCCGTCTTCGGTTTCCTTATATTCGGTCATGTCGTAGGCAAAGTATGTGGGAACCGTATCTTTTCCCTTCACCGCGCGATCTATTCCGGCTTTAAGAACATCCGATAAAAGAGAAAGCTCAATACGTATCTTCTCTTTATCTGCAGCAACCTCATCACCCGATAAGCCTTCGTATAAGCTTTTCCTGTAGCTTTCAAGCAGATCGTTCATTTCAGACCAGATTCCCGTATGTTCTTTTACCTCATCCGATAAAAGTTCTTTGGCATTTTCATCGATAAGCGATGAAATTTTATCCAGAAGTTCGTTAAGCTCGACGAAAAGAACAGGCTTAAGATCGTACTTTTCAAGCGCCTTTAAGGTATAATCGAACATTCTTGAAAGCTCGTAGCTTTCCGCCATTGAGGAACCGTTTAATCCCGGAAGTCCGTTAAGTGCGTCGTACCAGCCCGGCTTTCCGCCTTCCATGCCCACTCCCATAAAATACGGATCGAGTGCGGCAAACTTGACGGTACATAAAAGGATCAGTTTTTCCAAAAGCGTGGTCTTACGATCCGGTGACGGCCCGGCTTTTGTCTTATCGACGGCGTGATACTGTCTTATGCCGTTTTCCGTCTTCTCGTAACGAAGCCTTCTCGGATTGACCCTTACCTCGCAGGGGTAGTAGGTATAACTTTTCTCGTTTAACAGATCTTCCTCGCATTCGGGATATAAGCGTAAATATTCCTCGATAAGATCTAAGTTGTATGTCCAGTGATCGGACCAGTATCCGTCTCCGAAGGCAGCATTGACATCTTCGTGCGCCGCATCCATGATGCGATGAAATTCCGACTCAAAGCCTGCGTCTTCCAACGCTTCCAAAAGTTTTCCCGGAGTAAAAGAACCCGACATGAGTTCTTTTAACGAAGGTATCTTTAACACAAACGGCTCAGCGGCGGTCTTATCGAGGCTGTAGGTTTTTCGCTCGACGCTTAAAGGGTTATAACCGTCCGCCTGGATAAGGTTATAAAATGTGTGAATGTTGAGCCTTCCCACAAACGGCGTGAAAAAATCGTCCTCACGACGGTTCTGGTTTATATCGCGGAAATTTCCGTTTCCCTGGGAATAATATTCGGGCGACATTGAAAAGTAATTGTATTCCCTCTCAAGGTCTCCGTGCTTTCTCGAATACACATAGAAAACCCTGTTATTGCCGATCTTTACCGGAAGTCCTCCTCTTAAAACGTTGTCCATATATGAATAGCGCGTGTAAGCATCAAAGTTTTCATCGCCCGTTTTTGTGTAGATGACATCCGTAAGATCGTCGGTAAGCTTGTTGGCCGTCTCTTCTTTTACATTGAAATAACCGGGTGTTAAGTTCCTTGAGCTTAAAAAGCTTTCAAGCTTTTCGTGGCAGTCTGCCTGACCTACGAGCTCATAGATCGTGTCGCTTTCACCGGGGGCAAGCGTCATTTTTCCTCCGAAAAAGCTTCCGGGAAAAAGGTTTGATGTATTCTGGCGCCTTTTTAAAAGCTCATCTATCGGTGTCTTTTCAAAATTGACCGGTATTGTAAGCGAATTATCGTATGCAAAGATCACTTCCATATCAACGACCGGCTTAAGGTTGCCGCCCTTTGAATCGACGGCCAAAGAAAAGTTTCCGCCCTTTACCTCCGTAACGCTCGCCGTATCGGCCGTACTCGCACGAACCCTGAAAAACGGAACATTGCTTTCAAGATGCTCAGCCTGCATCCAGGCTTTTGCAAGATTTGCCATCTCCTTTATGCTCTCCTCGGTAAGACCGTAAGGGATCACTGCGGGCATACCGTCCAGAAATTCAATTTTCATTTCGTTCTTTGAGGTATTCGTAAGCTTTACTTTTCTTACAAGCGCTCCGACCTTTTCACCCGGCAATATGAAATATGTGACATCCGTGTTTATGCCGGGCTCCGCGTTTTCTTCGGATAAGTGTAAGCTGTTCATGCCTATATCCATATGATGGCTTACCGTGGCATCCGAAAACGGCTCGTATACCTTTCCGTCAATCTTCAAAAACGTGCGAAATCCCGTTCTTTTTACATTCTGATAAGCGGTGTGTGCGGGGTAAAACTCCATGATCGCATGATCCTTATTGTCTACGCCGAAACTTACCACCGCCTGCCCCCTGTTTACGTAGTAGCACCAGATCGGCTTTCCGTTTATACCGGCAATGCCCGGCAAAAAGCTTGAAAAATTCGATCTTCTGGCATAATCGTCTATTCTGTAAAACTGCATATCTTCCTCCTACTCATAGATCATCTCTATCCTGTGACGCCTGTCGGTATCAAGGTCCTCAAGAACCGAGCGCGGGATGATCACCGCATTTTTGTCTGTCGAAATATCCTCACCGTCAAGTCTTGCGGCTGCAAGTTCCCTGTCGGCGTAATCCTTTTGATAGTCGTTTGAAAGTTCCAGTTTAAAGAGCACTCCCTCAAAAGAAAAATCCATCGAAGCTTTTCCGTTTTGGTCAAACCACGACTTATCAAGCTTCGGATCTATCTTAAGATCTCCGAGATTTCCGCATACACCGAACACTTCCTCGATGACCGTTAGGAAAAACCAGCTTGCCGCTCCTGTTAAATAATGGTAAAGTCCTCTTCCCGAAAACCCGAAATACTCGGGAATACCGGGATAGATCCTTGAAGTCTCAAAATCCTTTGAAGCATCTAAAAGGCTTTCCAAAGCCTTGTGACCTTCATCCGCATAACCTCTTTTATAAAGGGCGTTTGCATACATGACCGCCATATGCGAGAATACCGCTCCGTTTTCTTTTTCACCGTATGCAAAACCGAACATTCTTCCCATGTTCATCTTTACTTCATTAAAATCGGTATTTAAGCGATATCCGCCGTACGCTTTATCGTAAAGCCGACGGTCGGCAGCCTTTGTAAGTTTTTTGATCTGTTCGTCCGTAGCCGTGCCCGAAGAAACCGTAAATACCTGGCCTGTGAGCATCATCATCGGATCTTCTTCTGCGGCATCGTCCAAAGGCTTTCCGTCATTGTCGTAATATGATATGAACCAGCCTTCGCCGCCCTTTTCACGCCACTCGTGCGTTCTTATCCTGTTTAAGAGCCACTCGCCTTTTTCACGGAGATTTTCGGACAGTTCTATTGCATCGATCTTCATAAATTCGCCCGCCACAGGGTTTGCGACCACTTCGCAGTATTCTTCAAGAAGCTTTCTTTTTCTTTCGGGGGATTCGTATAAGTTGTCTCCCGAACTTAAGAGCATGAACGTATCCTTTAAAAGAACGATCTTTCTTTTCGAGATCCCGGAAGATGCAAGCATATCAGCCATGCTTATGAGATTTCCCGCGTAGGCTGCCGAAAATGCAACGCTCTCTCCGCGGTCCGATGCAAGATCCAAAGCATCGTTCCAGTCCGCATCTTTAAGAAGCAGTAAATTGTGCTCACCCACCTCCCAAAAAGCAGTAAGGGTTTCGATCAAAAGATGCTCAAGATTTGTGCTCTTAAGGATCTCTCCTGTTTTAAGAAGGTGGACCAGATCTTTGTTTGAAGCCTCTTTTTTATGGCGTCCTCTTAACACCTGTCCATCCTCAAAATAGGGAGATTCGTCAAAAAGAAAATCAATGTCACCCGTACGGTCAAGGTACAGCCCGGTGGTGACCCAGGGCCATACGCCATGATCCATCCAAACACGCGTGATCGAATTTCTGTCAGCCTTGAACTGACCCTGTTTTTCACCGATTATCGTTGCGTTTGTGCCGTCAAGCCTTACTCCTGCAAAGTTTCCGTGGAGCATCTGACGCACCGAAGACGGATTCATGAGTAAAAGCGCAAGGCAATCCTGCCACAGATCTCTCCAGCCTCTTCCGCCTCTTCCGTAATCGTGATGCGGCAGGAAAGAACAGCCGAAAATACGCCTTAGCTCAGGCTGGAAGCCTATCCATTTAAGGATACCGTCGCGTTCTTTATCACCCGTTTCAATGTTTATGTTCATCTTGCCGAGCCAGTAATTGCGTGTTCTGTTAAGCTCACAGGCGGCCTTTTCATATGTATTTAATCTTTCACGGATCACGGGCCAAAGGTCTTCATTGGTCACAACACCCGCAAGCACCACAAATT
>JAGCCY010000211.1 GCA_017651385.1 Lachnospiraceae bacterium | reverse complement strand
CGATTGCCTTCTTTGTCTTTGCGGTCTTACCTACGACCATACCGCGGCGCTTGTTCTTGCCGTCGTAATTGATCGTGTTAACTCGCTTAACCTTTGTACCTGCAAACATCTTTTCAACAGCTTCTTTAACCTGTGCTCTGTTTGCTTCGGGATGTACAAGGAATGTGTACTTCTTTTCTCCCATGCCGGACATACTCTTCTCGGTAAGTACAGGCTTAAGGATAACGTCATAATACTGAATTGTTGCCATTATTTGTACACCTCCTCGATCTTCTTAACCGCATCCTTTGTAAGAACAACGGTGCCGCCCTTCATAACGTCATATACGTTGATCTGTTCAACAAGTGTTGTGTCAACGCTTGCCATGTTCTTTGCGGATGCAACTACGTTCTTGTCGTTATCGGCAAGAACAACAAGGCCTCTTGTAACCTTTAAGTTGTCCATAACCTCTGCGAACTTCTTTGTCTTGATCTCGTCAAGCTTTAATTCATCCAAAACGATGAGCTTGTCTTCCAAAACTCTGCTTGTGAGAGCGGACTTAAGTGCTGCTCTCTTTTCCTTCTTATTTAATTTGAAGGAATAGTCTCTCGGAACGGGAGCGAATACAACGCCGCCTCCTTTCCACTGGGGAGCTCTTATCGAACCCTGTCTTGCATGACCGGTTCCCTTCTGTCTCCAGGGCTTTCTGCCACCACCGGATACTTCAGAACGGGTCTTTGCTTTCTGTGTTCCCTGACGATTATTGGCAAGCTGCTGTACGACTGCCATGTGTACGAGATGCTCATTAACTTCAACACCGAATACAGCATCGCTTAAGTCGATCTTTTCAACTTCCTTGCCTTCCATATTAAAAACAGATACTTTTGCCATCTGAATGGTCCTCCTTCCGATCTTAATTAAGCGTTAGCCTTAACGGTTTCTTTGATAGTAACCAGGGCTTTCTTGGGTCCGGGTACAGCGCCCTTAACAAGTAATAAGTTGTTTTCTGCATCAACTCTTACAATTTCAAGGTTCTGAACCGTAACCTTAACATGTCCCATATGTCCGGGCATTCCCTTGCCTTTGTATACACGGCTGGGGGATGAACATGCACCGTTGGAACCCTGATGACGATGGAACTTGGAACCGTGCTTCATAGGACCTCTGTGCTGGCCGTATCTCTTGATAGCGCCCTGGAATCCTTTACCTTTGGAGATTGCGGTTGCATCAACCTTATCGCCTTCAGCGAAGATATCTGCCTTGATCTCCTGGCCGAGTGTGTACTCGGAAGAATTCTCAAGCTTAAGTTCCTTGACATATCTCTTTGCGGATGTGCCGGCCTTATCAAAGTGACCCTTTAAAGCCTTATTAACACCGTGACGGTGAACATATTCTCTGTTGCCGTTCTTATCTTTGTTAATAACACGTTCCTGCTTCTCTGCGAATCCGACCTGAACTGCTTCGTAGCCGTCGTTTTCGTTGGTCTTAACCTGTGTAACTACGCAGGGACCTGCCTGAAGGACAGTAACCGGAACAAGGCTTCCGTCCTCGTTGAAGATTTGAGTCATTCCGACTTTTGTTGCTAAAATCGCTTTCTTCATTTTTCCTCCTTTTTCTACAGCGGAATGGTTAACCATTCATCCTAGTGTAGAGGTTTATTTGTTGATTGTTTGTTACCTTTGATAATTACTTCATCTTAATATCAATGCTTACACCTGCGGGCATTTCCAATCTCTGTAATGCTTCCACTGTCTTGGGTGTGGGTGCAATGATATCGATAAGTCTCTTGTGAGTTCTCTGTTCGAACTGCTCTCTGGAATCCTTGTACTTATGTACAGCTCTTAAGATGGTAACTACTTCCTTCTTGGTAGGGAGCGGAACGGGGCCGCTTACTGTAGAACCGGTCTTTTTAACTGTTTCAATGATTTTCTTGGCAGATGCGTCAACCAAAGTGTGATCATATGCCTTAAGTGTGATTCTCATTACCTGACTTGCCATAATTAAGTCTCCTTCCTTTGTACTATTGTGTTGCCATTGCTTCAGTACACAAGCGGCGACTGTACACTCTCCCGTGCGTGTCATGCTTTCTCAAAAATTTTGAAGAACCAGAGTTCTTCATCTTGTACGCATGCAGCACGTCGTTTCTATAGTAAAATAGACGGTTGTCGGTACAGTGACTTGTTCGTAGTGCTTCAAGAGCACTGCATTCGCTCCACGGAAAACCCGCATCCGATTATGCTTTTTCGAATACGGCAACCTCACGCTTCATCGCTACTAATGCCACAGCAATCAGTACTATACAACATTTTTATTTGGATTGCAAGCGTTTTTTTAAAAAATTGCCCATTTACGGGAAAAAGCACGAAACAAATACGCTATTGCCTTATTTTCATGCGGGTTTTATACTAATCCAAGACAAAACAAATTGCAAGGAGTTATTTATGTGGATAGCCGATAAATGGAAAGACTACGAAGTTCTTGATACTTCCCTTGGCGAAAAACTCGAAAGATGGGGCGATTACATTCTGGTAAGACCCGATCCGCAGGTTATATGGAACACGGATAAAAGAAACAGCGGCTGGAAAAACTTCAACGGACACTATCACAGAAGTTCAAAAGGCGGCGGCGAGTGGGAATTCAAAAATCTTCCCAATGAATGGACGATCGAATACATTAACGGCGCACATTTTCATTTAAAGCCTTTTGCCTTTAAACACACGGGTCTTTTCCCCGAACAGGCAGTCAATTGGGATTGGTTTTCTTCTATTATAAAGAAGCAAAAAGAATCAAACCCGGATAAGCCGGTAAAGATATTAAACCTTTTTGCCTATACGGGCGGTGCTACTATAGCCGCAGCCTTGTCCGGTGCCGAAGTCACACATGTGGACGCATCAAAAGGCATGGTGGGCTGGGCCAAAGAAAATGCCGTTTCATCGGGACTTGAAAATGCAAAGATCAGATGGCTTGTGGATGATTGCAAGAAATTCGTGGAACGTGAAATAAGAAGAGGCAACAAATACGACGGTATCATTATGGACCCGCCTTCTTACGGAAGGGGTCCGGGCGGAGAGATCTGGAAGATAGAAGAAAGCATATTCCCGTTTATCGGATCATGTGAAAAACTTTTAAGCGACGATGCGCTTTTCTTCCTTATAAACAGTTATACGACAGGGCTTCAGCCCGCCGTGCTCACATATATGCTTGAAACCGTTGTGGGCAGAAAACATAAAGGACATATAATATCCGATGATATCGGTCTCCCGGTAACCGATACCGGGCTCATACTCCCCTGCGGTGCAAGCGGCCGCTGGATGAAAGAATAGCAAAACAAAAAATACCCTCCGCGATCGAAAGCGGAGGGTATCTTATTTCTCTGATCACATATACATATTAAAGAATTCCTGATAAAAGGCAAAGATTGCTGCACCAAACAGTACCATGAGAACTATTTCCAGAACGATCATGATCGCTATAAATATAAGCTGTGCCTTTGCCCAGTTCTTTCTGGACTCACGTCCTTCGGAAAATGCCCAGACAAAAAGCATTATTATATTTACACAGGGGATAAGCGATAAGAACATTATCCCAAGCCATGTGCCTATCGGAACGGGCTCAAGATTTTTGGGATCCTGATAGGGCTGCGGAGGCATTCCGTAATTGATGCCGCTGTTATACGTCTGCTGATTGTATACGGGAGGAATCGGCTGAGTCGAATATTGAGACTGTGCCTGCTGATTCTGATTGTTGAAATCGTTATTGAAATTATTTCCGTCCATTTGCGGTACCCCGTCTGACCAAATTATTAAGGTTTTATTAACCTCATATATAGGTTAACATGATTCATCTTAGTCCGCAATATCTTTTTACATTATGATATAATCTATTCATGCGAAAATATCTGGTAACCGTGATCAACAGAATATGGGCCGATCTTAAGAAGTTTTGGGTGGGAATAGTCATATACATCATATATTATATCTTGACCATCTCCCTGTTTCACGCCTCATGCCCGATGCTTCTTACCACAGGGCTTCCGTGTCCGGGCTGCGGAATGTTAAGGGCGCTTTTCTCCATAATAACTTTCCGTTTTTCTACCGCATGGTATTTAAATCCGGTTAGTTTCGGCTGGTTTATATTCATCATTGTTTTTATTGCAGAACGGTATCTTCTGGGACGGAAGTATTCCAAGTTCACCAATGCTCTGCTCATCATCGTGTGTATGCTCACCATAGCAAGATATATATACGGAATGATAAATTACTTTCCTTACAGGATCCCGTTTGTATTCAGAAAAAACAACCTCTTTACACACTTTATAAATCTATAGAAAAAGTGTATCGCTTGCGATACACTCGCGCCAAGCGCGGTTGCGTCAGCAACATCTTCATCTCGCGCTTGTGCGCATCCTCGCGGAGCTTTTTTCTTTATGGGAAATTTCGGAAAAATTTCCCATAAAGAAAAAACCCGGATGATCGGTTCATCCGGGTCTTATATTCTATAAGGTTAAATTACTTTAAGGTTACCTTAGCGCCTGCTTCTTCAAGCTGCTTCTTTAAAGCTTCTGCATCTGCCTTTGCTGCTGCTTCCTTGATTACCTTGGGAGCTGATTCTACAAGATCCTTTGCTTCCTTTAAGCCAAGACCTGTAGCTTCACGAGCGATCTTGATGATCTGAACCTTGTTAGGTCCGATCTCGGTCAACTCTACGTCAAACTCTGTCTTCTCTTCTGCGGGAGCTGCGTCAGCACCTGCTGCTGCTGCAACTACAACGCCTGCTGCTGCGGATACGCCAAACTCTTCTTCGCAAGCTTTTACTAAGTCATTTAATTCAAGTACGGATAACTCTTTGATAGCATCAATGAGTTCCTGAGCTGTTAATTTAGCCATTTTAAAAATCCTCCATTTAATCTT
>JAGCCY010000210.1 GCA_017651385.1 Lachnospiraceae bacterium | reverse complement strand
ATCCAATACTACGGCGTCATAGGTTTTCCTCATCAGAAGCTCTAAGGCTTCCTCGCCGTTTGTTGCACGATCTGACACATGGAATCTTGAATCTGACTCGATTATATCACAGATCACTCTTCTCATAAGTGCAGAATCATCAACTACAAGTATATTTTTCATGAAATTGCCTCTTTTTTCGGTTAATTTTCAGTTAATTTTGTAAATTTTATACAATTACTTGGCTTTATTTCTTCTGATACGACGTTCTTCCTCGAAAATAAACTTTATGATCTCTTCACGGGTATCATTGTCAAGATTTACATACTGAACTCTGTGTTCAAACTCTCCGGGACGGTTTGCAACTTCCCTGACGCTTAACACTCTTCCCACAACTTCATAGTCTTTTGCGACACCCTCATTTACAAGCTGGTAAGTACAATAGACCATGCTTCCTTCTTCATAAGCGTGATCGGATATGAATCTTATTCCGCCTCCGCTTATATCCACTATAAGGCTTCTTCTTAACGGAAGACCCGGCACAAGCAATACCTGATTGGCTTCCACAGCCTGCACTTCTTCGCTCTTAAGCTCTCTTGTCTTCATATCGAGGACACAGCTGAAACGGTAGTAATCACGTCTTTGATGCTTGCGAAGATTACTTGTGAGTTCAAATACCAGAACATATACGTTATTGCTCTTGTATCTGTCGATGATACGGGCAAAACACTGATAAAGCCCGAGCGAGGTGTAAAAACACAGATCGTATTCTCCGTCTATCGGAAGCAGGATAAGTTTGGTCTTTTCCATGGGCATCACGACTTCAAGACGGTCATCTGTTATAACGTCGTACACTTTTGTCGTATACACCTTTTTAATTTCGCTTCCCTCGCTTGCCAGTCTGTCAACCGCCTGAAGGTCTACCTTATCTCCCGCAAAGACATATTTCGATAGCATGGCATTACTCCTTTATTGAATCGTATTATTCTGGTTAAATTTTTTGGCAGTGACTATATGTGAAAAGAACGCTGCCATACCCCTCTTTTTCACAGTCTGGGTTATTTCTTTGTTCATAAGGATCTGAGCGATCTGTTCGTATGCAACGGCAGACTTTGCGTTCGGAGTCTGTATCGATACCGGCATCTGCTGCATTACGGCCTTACTAAGCTGCGGATCTTCGGGAACCGCACCGAGATAAGAAAGAGGAAGCTTTAAATATCTTGCCACATCGGCATTCAATTTATTGAAAAGCGCCTGCCCTTCCTGCGCGTTTTCCACTTTGTTGGCTATGACCTTGACAAGCGAATTTTCCGGTGAAAATCTGCTGTGCCTCGATAATGCCTTTAAAAGCGAATATGAATCGGTGATCGATGTAGGCTCCGGTGTGGTAACCAGAAGGATCTCACCGCTTGCCACCAAAAATTCAAGTACCGCATCACTTATTCCCGCACCCGTATCCACGATTATTATATCCGTGATCGCATCAAGTTCCGCGAGATTCTGCACAATATAGGTAAGATGCTCGCGGTTTAGATTGCTCATACCCGCGATACCGGAACCGCCCGATATAAATCCCACTTCATTGGGCCCCCAGGTAATGATATCCTTGATGTTCATCCCCTGATATATAAGGTCCGCAAGATTATGTTTGGGAACGGCTCCGAACATTACCTCGATATTGGCAAGTCCGAAATCGGCATCGAGAATGATGACCCTCTGTCCCATCTTGCGAAACTGTATCGCGAGATTGATCGAGGTGTTCGATTTGCCCACTCCGCCCTTTCCGCTCGTGACGGTAATGACACGCGCGACCGGTCTGGGTGCTACATTATTTGCTTTGATTATATTTCTTAATTGTTCTGCCTGGTCCATAATTAATTTTTACCTCCCAGGAGATTCTTAACCGTTCTTTGAGCATTAAACTCTTCGATATCATCGGGAACGTTCTGACCGCAGGTTATATACGACAAAGAAGCATCCGTATAAAGCTTTAGGTTTAAAAGATTCCCGAGTGCGGTCGTCTCATCCAGTTTAGTGAATATTAACTTGTACTGTGTGATCTCCGAGTACGCATCCGCAATACTCTTTAAATCTCTGTATTTTGTAGTGGCGCTCACCACAAGATATACTTCCTTCTCGGCTATTCCGTCCACGGAATGCACAAAATCGCCCATTATGTTCTTCTGTTCGCTGTTCTGATGCGAATGTCCCGCAGTATCCACAAATACGTAATCAAAATCACGAAAATCGTCCAATGCGCTTTCCATCTCTTCTATCGTATATATGATCCTGAACGGAACCTCTAAGATATTTGCATAGGTCTTTAACTGCTCTGCTGCCGCTATCCTGTATGTATCTGCGGTAAGAAGGGCGATCTTTCTCTTCTGTTCGACAGAAAACTTCGATGCGATCTTGGCTATCGTGGTAGTCTTGCCTACCCCCGTGGGACCTACAAAAAATACGATCTTCGGTCCTTTTTCGGCAGGCGATATGATCGAAGGCTTTCCGAATTTAAGTATCATCTTCTGATAGATACCTGCGAGTGCCACATCAAAAGGCGTACCGGGTTTGGTGGCCTTTTTTGTCTCGTCTATGATCTGATTGGCATATTCTTCGTTAACTTCGTTATCTATCAAAGTTGAGTTTAAAAGGTTAAAGAACTTATTAAGCTCATCGTCCCCTTCCGCTTCCTTCAGATCTTCGGTATCCTTATTCTGCGAAGCGGTCCTTGTGTTCTTTTCACCTTCCGGCTGAAGCTTCTCTTCTATAAGATTCTGCAGCGAATCAAGCTTCTCCTCAAGCATGCTTCCCGTTCCCTTGGGTTTTTCGTATGAAACGGAACGGATAGGTGTATCGTCCGAATCGTCATCGTCCCTTACCTTGATATCGATCCTTGCGGAGCGTCTGCTCTGCTCGGCTCTGGTAACTATTGAATTGACTTTGCCCAATGCTTCGGTGATGTTTCGAACGTTTGCCTTTTCCTGGATGGCTCGATCGGTGTCATCTTCAAGAGCAACGGTAACCTCGACAAGCTGCGGTTTAAAAAACGCAAAAATACCTTTTCTCTTGACATTTCTGACATTCATGACCACAACATTGGCCCCGAGTTCTTTTTTCGCGGCCTCTATTGCTTCACTTTCAGTTTTGGCTTGAAATTTTTTTATGATCATTTAAGCTGTCACCATTCCTACAGACTGTAATTCCACATTTGATTCTATTTCATTATAACTCACAACGACCAGATCTTTATAGTAATCTTCGGTCAGCCGTTTAAAATACATCCTGACGATCGGTGAAGTGATGATGATCTGATTCTTACCGAGATCGTCGAGTTTTTTAAGCTCCTTGCCGGTCGAGGATATGATCGACTTGGTCTTTTCGGGATCCAGTGTCAGATAAGCACCCTGCTCGGTCTGCTTGACACTTGCCATGATCTCCTGCTCAAGTTTCGGATCGAGCGTAACAACACTCGTAGTCTCGTTCTGAGGGAAATATTTGCTGGAGATCGACCTTTTAAGTGCCTGCCTTACGTATTCCGTAAGGATATCCGTATCCCTTGTGGTCGACGCATAATCCGCAAGAGTTTCAAATATTGTAAGAAGGTCTCTTATGGATATGCCTTCTTTTAACAGATTCTGTAATATCTTCTGGATCTCGCCGAGTGAAAGAAGCTTCGGATAAAGTTCTTCGACAACCGAAGGGTTTGTCTCTTTCAAATTGTTGACAAGGCCCAGCACATCCTGTCTTGTAAGAAGTTCAGAGAGATGCTGCCTTATTACTTCCGTTAAATGTGTTGCGATTATGGACGGAGGATCTACAACCGTATAACCCAAGCTTTCCGCTCTTTCTCTCTGACCTTCCGTGATCCAGACGGCGGGAAGGTGGAATGAAGGCTCAAACGTGGGAATACCCGTTATCTCTTCTTCCACAAAACCGGGGTTCATGGCCATATAGTGGTCGAACAAGATCTCGCCTTCACTTACCTGTATGCCTTTTATCTTTATTATATACTGATTGGGGTTTAACTGTATATTGTCTCTTAAACGGATTATCGGCACTACGGTACCGAGTTCAAGAGCTATCTGACGCCTGATCATAACAACTCGGTCAAGGAGGTCGCCGCCCTGACTTACGTTGGCAAGGGGAATGATACCGTAACCGAATTCAAGCTCGATAGGGTCAACCGACAAAAGCGAATTGACATTTTCCGGCTGCCGCATCTCCTGCGCCTCCTGCTCTTCGGTCTCCGTCTCGGTCTCTATCCCGGCCGTTTCGATCGATGCCTGCATTGTACGGCCCGCGAGCACAAAGATCGCGCCCATCGCGAGGAAAAGAAAAGTATTAAGGGGTGTAAGGACACCAAGCCCCGCTATTACGCCGCCGACTATATACAAAGCCTTCGGAAGTCCGAAAAGCTGTTTTACCAGAACATTTCCGAAATCTGCGGAACCCGACCCCTTTGTGACAAGGATACCTGTTGAAAGCGATATCAAAAGCGAAGGTATCTGCGATACAAGACCGTCACCGATAGTAAGAATGGTATATTCCGAAAGGGCGCTGTTTATATCCTGTCCTCTTACCACTACAGCCATGATGATACCGCCGACAACGTTAATGACGGTGATGATAAGACCGGCGATCGCATCTCCTTTTACGTACTTAACGGCACCGTCCATGGAACCGAAGAAAGATGCTTCAAGCTGTATCTTATCTCGTCTTGCCTTGGCTTCGGAATCCGTAATGGCACCGGTATTTAAGTCCGCATCT
>JAGCCY010000209.1 GCA_017651385.1 Lachnospiraceae bacterium | reverse complement strand
CAGTAAAACTTAATGAAGATCGTATAATGACGAGCGAGTTTTCCGAACTCATAAAGCCTCAGATCTATAAGACCATGCATTTCATGACGGGAAAGATCGTACACCTTAAGATGAAGGAACTTAAAAACGAGCTTCCTTTCCCGGAAGTTATGAGAAACTTCTTAGACTGGTGCGGTCCCTACCCTGTTTTCTGTACATGGGGACCCTTAGACCTTTATGAACTTCAGAGAAACATGGTCTATTACGGATTTGATCCTTTAAACGACGGACCGTTTGCTTTTTATGATATCCAAAAGCTCTTTGCTCTTGAATATGACGATAATCACAGGCGACTTGCTCTCGAAACCGCAGTGGATATGCTTTCAATTGAAAAGGATATCCCTTTTCATCGTGCGTTTTCCGATGCATATTATACCGCCAAGGTGTTCGCACGCATTAAAAGAGACGAAACTCTCCGTCATTATTCGTATGATGTTTTTACCCCGCCCAGGGACAAAGCTCACGAACTTTCTTTGTTCTTTGGCAATTACGATAAATACATCTCCCGCACGTTTGCCACAAAAGAGGCTTTGCTCAACGACAAGACCGTGCGAGATTCAAACTGCTATATATGTAACTGCAAAACAAAAAAGCTGGTCAAATATTTTTCCCCGACCGGAAAGTATTTTCTCGGACTGGCCAGGTGCGATACACACGGTTTTATCAAAATAAAGATCAGGATCAGAAAATCCGAAGACGGCAATTACTTTACCGTTAAGACAAAAAAGATCATCCCCAAGGAATAAGCAGAGGAGATCGTGAAAAGAGCATTAAAGGTAAAGAACGCCGAAAGCAAAATAAAAGAAGGCAAAAAATAAAATGGAAGCATATTTGGTATTTAAGGATCTTGCGATCATAGTAATCTTTGCAAAGCTTTTCGGAATAATCGCAAGAAAATGCAAAGCACCGCAGGTAGTCGGTGAGATCTTGGCGGGCCTGCTTATCGGACCCAGTGTTCTCGGACTTGTCAATTTAAGTGATTTCTTAAGTCATATGGCTGAGATCGGTGTGATCCTTCTTATGTTCAGTGCAGGACTTGAGACCAACTTACACGATCTTATCAAGACCGGCTTTAAGGCAACACTTATCGCCTGCGCCGGTGTTTTCGTGCCTCTTGTATGCGGTACCGTTCTTTACGGCTGTTTTTACGGTTTCGCAGCTGTCGGTTCACCCGAATTTTATTCCGCACTGTTTGTGGGCGTGATCTTAACCGCCACGAGCGTTAGTATTACCGTTCAGGCTCTTCGTGAAATGGGTAAGCTTAAAGGCGAGATCGGAACCACAATATTAAGTGCAGCGATCATCGATGATGTTATCGGTATCATCGTTTTGACCGTAGTTATCGGTCTTGCAAACGGAAGCACAAGTGCCGGAACCGTATGCCTTAAGACAGCTTTGTTCTTTGTATTCTCGATCGCCGTAGGTTTCTTGATCTATAAACTCTTTAAGATCATAGACAACCGATATCCTCATACAAGACGTATCCCCATAATGGGACTTGCTCTCTGTCTTGCAATGGCGTATATAGCCGAGAAATATTTCGGTATCGCCGATATTACCGGTGCTTATGTAGCCGGTATCATTCTTTGCAACATCCGCGATTCCGAATATATTGCCGAAAAAATGGATATCAACTCCTACATGCTTTTCGGACCGATCTTTTTTGCAAGTATCGGTCTTAAGACGGATATCGGAGACCTTAACATGTCGATCCTTGTATTTGCATTAGCCTTCGTACTTGTGGGTCTTGTATCCAAGATCATAGGATGCGGACTTATGGCAAAAGTCTGCCGCTATTCCTGGGCGGACTCCTTAAAGATCGGTGTCGGTATGATGACCCGAGGTGAAGTTGCTCTTATCGTTTCGCAAAAGGGACTTTCGGTCGGCCTTATAAGCCCTGTCTATTTTACGGCAGTTATCCTTTTGATCATAGTCTCTTCGATCTCCACTCCTATCATTTTAAAGGTTCTTTACTCCAAGATGCCCGCAAAAGAAGAACTTCCCGCATAACTTCTTATATAGAAACAATAAGCCCGGCCTGATGATCGGCCGGGCTGTTTTTTTACTGTGATTTTCTTGAATTGAGAGCCTGTACGATCTCATCGTATCTGGCTTCGTCGAGATTATATTTTCTGCGGATCATAAAATACGCCCACAGGATGGTTGCGATCGGTATCAGGACCATTCCGAGACGAAGTACGAGAGGCTGCCAGGATTCGACCGATGCTAAATAGTTATCGGCTTTTGACAGTACTTCTTCTTTTGTCATAATTCCTGTGTCCGCATCAATTTCCATCGAAGATATCTTCTGGCTTATGGCATAGATCCCGCTGATTATAAGGACCAATGTCGAAAGACCCTGGTTGACGCCTCCCGCAAGCTTTACGGCAAAAGAACGCACTGCGGATATTATGCTGTCATGACGTTCGTTGAACTTAAATTCGTCATACTCGATCGTGTTGTTTACAAGTACCAATATTACAAGATTATTGACTCCCTGGAAGAAGAAGATCATAAATCCGATGATATCAAGAAGTACAACATTCCTCGGAAGTACATATCCGTACGAGAAAAAGCATAAATAGAATACCGTTAAAAGAATTGTCGATATCGTAAGGAGCTTTTTCTTGGGACAAAGCTTTGTAAAAGTTGAAAACAGCGCCTGCGAAAGCAATGTTCCGAGCCCGTACATCACTGTGTACATAAATACCTGATCTCCGCCTTTTGCATAGCCGAATTCCACATAGAAAAAGTTTACGCCAAAGATAAGAAGCAAGTTCTGTCCGATATTGAACAGGAAAAATGCGATCCCCGATGTCATTAGCTGATCGTTTCTGAAAAAGATCTTAAACATCTTCTTAAGCGTAACCTTCTCGCCCGACCCGGTGCGTTCTTTTTCCCGTACACCGAATGCCGTAAGTGCCTGGAATGCTATAAAGGCAAGGGCAACAATGAGTGCGACCGTTCGGTACGCCTTCACCGCATTTCCCGCTACGACAACAGGTACGATACCGGCAACCGCGAACTGTCCGACACAGATAAAGATGGACATGAGCGTTACCAGTGATTCTCTCGTTTTTGCATCGGATGAAAGCGAAGGCAAAAGTCCCCAGTAGGAAATATCATTCATTGTGTATGTCATTCCCCAGAGAAGATACATGCATCCGTAGAAAGCCACGAATCCCCACCCTGTCGGACGGATCGTGAAAAGACAGATAATGATCGCTGCGTTTAATATACTGCCGGTTAAGATCCACGGCTTATATTTGCCCCACTTAAAGTTTGTATTTTCGATTATTATGCCCATCATCGGGTCGTTGACCGCATCCCATACCATCGATATGACCATGCATGCCGATATTACCGCAAACTGTGCGGTCGTAAGCTTCATCGTATATTGCACATAAAGGATCAGATACATGCTCACGAGCGCATATGCCGCATCTCTTCCGGTCGAACCGATACAATATGTAAGCCGCGTCCTTAAATCAAGCTTTTCATTCATCCTTCTTACCCTTTTTAGTTCTCTTCAACATATATTTAACTGCTTTTAAATGATGTCCGTTTGCATCTTCGATTATCGCATTGATCATGTTTTCGGTGATCATTCCGCCGCTTTGGACAGCAACGGTATCGATCGTACCGTTTTCCATGCCTTCAGTGTACATCAGAAGTTCGGGATCGTCGGACGCTTTACCCTTAAACATATTTTTGACCACTATCTTCGATACCCCCATTAAGATCTTTGCTATGGGAGATCTCTCAGACAATTGCTTAAGCGAATTCGTATTTGAATATTCGCCTTTTTGTATATTTGTAAAATCCGGCTGGACCTTGTCGTATAATCTTAAAAAGTCCTCTTCTGTCATTTTCGGTCTTTCGCCGTCCTTGGGGAAATATGACTTGAATCTGATGCGGTCATCCGCGGTACAGCCTTCCCCGCTTATCTTAACGGGCAGGCTCAACTTAACATTGCTTAAGGAGGATGCAGCTTCTATAACATATTCTCCCGATACTTTAATGTATTTGCCCGCATCGACCGACCAAATCTCAAAGGCCCTGTCATCAAGATCGATACTTACTTCTCTGGATTCTCCGGGATTAAGATACGTTTTAGCAAAACCGCGTAAGCTCTTGTTTTCCCTTATGAAACTGCCTTTCGGATTTTTAACATAAACCTGTGATATCTCGGCACCGGCAATGTTTCCCGTATTCTTTACGGTAAAAGAAACCTTTCCGTTATCATAAGCGATGTTTTCATACGAAAAATCTGTATAGCTTAGACCGTATCCGAACTCAAATCTGACCGGAACATTAAATGTATCGTAATAACGATAACCCGCAAAAATGCTTTCTCTGTAATCAACATCCTGAGTATCTTTTGCAAAGAAATCCTTACACGGAACATCGTCATAACTTAACGGCCAGGTTTCCGCAAGTTTTCCCGAAGGATTCACTTCTCCCGCTATCAGGGCCGCAACCGCTTCGTCTGCGGCTTCTCCGGGAAGTCCCATGTTTATAAATGCACTTAAACTGTCAAAAAAAGGTATTGCATAAGGACTTCCTCCAAAACCGATAAAAACGACCGGCTTACCAAGATCTGTAAGATTTGCAAGAAGACCTATCTGATTGATCGGAAGATTAAAATCTTTACGGTCGTATCCCTCTCCTTCAGTCTTTTCGGTAAGACCGCCGAAGAAAAGAATTATGTCCGCTTTCCGGGAAAGTTCGACCGCCTTTTCTTCGAGTGCTTTTTCGGGTTTGTTTAAGCCGGCACTGTAACCTTTGGCGTAAGCAACGCTGAATCCTTTATCTTTGAGTGCTTCGACTGCATTCGGCTTTTCCTTTATATTTATATGACTGCTGCCTCCGCCCTGGATCCTCATTTCTTTGGCAAGCTCTCCCACGCATAAAAGCTTTGTCTTTTTTTCTTTTATGGGAAGGATCCCGTTATTCTTAAGTAATACGGCAGCACTTTTTGCAGCTTTCAGGGCAACTTCATGCGGATCTAAGTCATCGTTAAATACTCTGTTTTCATTGTCGGTATCGTACTCTTTTGAAAGCTTAACGATATTCAACGCCGCTCTGTCCAAATACTTTTCTTCAAGCCT
>JAGCCY010000208.1 GCA_017651385.1 Lachnospiraceae bacterium | reverse complement strand
CTGCTCCGGCTTCTTCATCAAAAACAGCAAGTGCGATCTCATCGTCTGCGCTTTCAAGATATCCAAGACCTTCTTCGTAAAGGCCTGTAGCTGTATCAACTTCATCAGCATATGAAGCTATGGTCTGTGAAAAAACAACCATAAGTCCAAGTGCTGCTGCTATTGTTCTTGTAACTAATCTTTCCTTCTTCATCATTTTCCTCATTCCGATTTCCTCCGTGAAATTCTTTTCTCTTTTTCCCTGCAATATATATATCGGCAGGAAAGGAAAACGGAACAGAAAAATTATGCTATTTTTTCGTTAATAATTTAAAAGCTCAAGATTCCTTTCTATAAGTTCGATCCTCTGCTTAACGCAGTCAACGCTCCTTAAAGGATCCTTCGGTGTATTGAAGCAGTAATCAACAAGCTTCTCTACCGTGGAGGTGGCAACATGCATCCTTGTATCGCTCGATGCATAATATATAAATACGTCACCGTTTTCTCTTGCGATAAGACCGTTTGTAAATACAACGTTAGATACATCCCCTACTCTCTCTTCACCGAGAGGAGCGAGGAAAAATCCTGAAGGCTCGGCTATCACTTTTGAGGGATCGTCAAGAGCCGTCGCAAATACATAGAGCACATATCTTAAGCCCGCTGCGGTATTTCTGACACCGTGGGCAACATGTATCCAGCCTTTGTCCGTCTTGATCGGAACCGCGCCGGCTCCGTTCTTGACTTCGGTTATCGTATGGTATTTTCTTTGGCTTGTTATGATCTCTTCATCGATCACGGCATGTTCGATATCATCACAGAGTCCGAAACCTATCCCACCGCCTGAACCCGTATCGATAAAATCGTCCATCGGACGGGTATAAAAAGCATACTTACCGTTTACAAACTCAGGATGCAGAACAACGTTTCTCTGCTGGGGAGAATTAAGAGTCTTTAGATTATCGAGTCTCTCCCATGTCTTTAAGTCCTTTGTGCGCACAATGCCTGCTGCCGCAACCGCCGCACTTAAGTCGTTTACGGAATTGTCTTTGCTCTCTGAACAGAATACGCCGTAGATCCATCCGTCCTCATGCTTGGTAAGACGCATATCATAAACATTTGTCTCTTCGGGACAGGTATCGGGAAGAAGTACGGGCTTATCCCAAAACTTAAAGCCGTCTATACCGGTGTCAGATTCGGCTACGCCGAAAAAGGATTTTCTGTCATTTCCTTCTATCCTTGCAACAAGATAAAACTTCCCGTTAAGCTCGATCGCACCCGAATTCATAACGGCATTTACGCCGAGTCTTTCCATAAAATGCGGATTTGTGTCGGCATCGATATCGTACTTCCAATGAACGGGTATCATCTCACGTGTGAGCACAGGATACTTATAGCGGTCGAATATACCGTTATAAAAATCGCTTTTTTCGTTCATTCTCAATGTTAAGGCGTCTACCTTGGCCTTTTCTTCATAATATTTGGGATGGATCATATTGTCTCCTTATGTTATCGAAGATCCTTGACGGAATCTCTTATCACTATATCTCCGCTTATCACATGCCTTCCCGGAATATGAAAACGGTTATTGAGCTTATCTATCATGGTATCGACCGCAGTCCTGCTCATACTTTCCATATCTACCCTGAAAGTGGTAAGCTGCGGCGTGCAGACCGTCGCATATATATAATCGTCAAAGCCCACAACGGACACCTTCTCGGGAACCTTTACACCCATCGAAGAAAGCTGATTGACAAGATGGTAAGCCGTCTCATCACAGTTACATACAAATGCATCCGGCATATCCTTCGGAAGTTTTGCATCGACGATCACGCCTTCCTCATTGCGGTCCGGTATTATGTATTCATTTCTTACCGGGATGTTATTCTGCATGAGGCTCTTTATGTATCCGAGATACCTGTCCATGATCGAATTTGTGGCATTGACCGTTCCCACAAATGCGATCTTCCTGTGACCCTTCATGATAAGGTAATCCGTAAGCATGTGAGAACCGTATACGCTGTCGCTCACTATACAGTCCATATTGGCCTCCGGCGTATAATTATCCAGCAAAAGAATAGGCATATCGATCCTTAGTATCTTCTCCATGCACGGCGCCGATAAAGGACCCATTACGATCACACCGTCCATTCTTTTGCCGATAACATTGCCCGGAAGATTTCCGGTTTTTTCGTCCTTGTGACTGACGATCTCCAAAGTGCAGGAATGCTGCTTTTTGCCGAATTCTATTGCCAGATTCTGAAACAGTTTTGAATAAAATGCACTGTCCGATATATATGCCTGCGATACAAGAACGCCGAAATTATAATGTTTTTCCATGTTAAGCTTTGGTGATGTATATTTATAGCCCATTTCATTGGCCTTGGCTATTATCTTTGCCCTTACATCATCACTTACGCCTTCTCTGCCGCTTATGGCTTTGGATACCGAAACCGCGCTTATATTAAGTTCTTTTGCAATGTCACGCATTGTGACGTCTTTACTCATATATTCTCCTTACAAATTTGCCGGAACCGAAGTGATGATCGTCATATCTCCGGTAAAAGAAAGTGCTCCGAATCCCGAAGGAACGATAAAATGCATTCCTTTTTTTATGTCGGTCCCGTTTATCTTTCCTGCGCCTTCAACAACCGAAACAAGGCGGAACGGCACATCATTGTCGAGGTTAACGGTTTCTTTGACATTAAGCTTATAAACACTGAAATATTTACATTCGATCAAAGTCTCCACGGGTCTGTTGGCGGATGTCGCATATATCGCATTTTCGGGTGTCGGGATCACAACCACATCCTTGGCCTTGTCAATGTGAAGTTCTCTTAACTTACCGTTTGAAAGCCGGTTATAATCATAAAGCCTGTACGTGATATCGCTGTTCTGCTGGGTCTCAAGGACCATGACCCCGCCCTTTATCGAGTGGATCGTTCCCGGTGCTATCCTTATGAAATCTCCCTTATGAACGGGAACCTCACGGATAAGTTCTTCAAACCGTCCTTCATCGATCATTCTGTCAAACTCTTCTTTGCTGTTTGCATTATGTCCGATGATGACGCTCGAATCCTTATCGCAGTCAAGTACATACCAGCATTCTTCTTTTCCGTACGAACCGTTTTCATGTACTTTTGCGTATTCATCGTCCGGGTGCACCTGGATGCTCAAGTCATCCGCCGCATCGATTATCTTTGTAAGGAGCGGGAACCTGTCCGATCCATAGTTTCCGAACAGTTCTCTTTTTGTATCCCAAAGCTCCGATAATGTCATCCCCTTGTAACCGTTGCTTACGCATACGGCATCTCCGTTTTTATGAGCCGATATAGCCCAGCATTCGCCGGTATTCTCCGAGGGAATGTCATAGCCGAACTCATCCCTCATTTTATTGCCGCCCCAGACAAGTGTCTTAAAAACGGGCTTAAAAAACAGTAACTCTTTATCCATTGTCTTAAAAATCCTCTAAATCAATCAGCACCTATAACACCCACAAGATAAAACGGAACGACATCTTCGCCCGGATGATCTTCTGTGATAATTATACGTACCGTATGTTCTTTCTTTTCTAAATGTTCCTTAATTATTTCTGTATACAGACAATCTCCCCACTCCTCCGTAAAATTACCGTCCAGAACGACTTTTGAACTTTCGTCGCCGTCTATTATGACTTCGGCTATCGGAGTGGGCTTATTGACCGACTTTCTGTACATGACTTCCAAAGATGCGGCATTTACCGTAAAAGAGATCTCATCGTTTAAATGCCATGCACTGTATCCGTGCCTGAACATCTGGGTTATACGCTCCTGTACTGTATTATCCGCTTCAAACCCATTACATTCGGGTTCGGAATTTAAGTTGTTGTACCTTTTACTGTGCTCGTAAGTGTTCTTTGAAAGCGGTCCTTTTATCTCTCTGTATATGGGAAGATAATACTTTAAATCCTTTGAAGACTCATAGACCATGTCAAGATATCTTAATATAAGCTCTGCAAGAAGTTTATGTCCTTCATCGTTGGGATGCAGATCGTCCGGGGTTATATCGCGGTTTTTGATCGTACCGTCAGCCACCTTTTGATATACCGACGATCTCATGCTAAGACACGGAACATCATAATGTCTTCCGATCTTAAGATGGATATCCTCGGCACTTTCCATGGTGTCGTAACGGACATTAAAGACAAGGATGAGTCCCGTATCCGACGGATCGCTCAATATATGCCGCACAAGTCCTTCGTAGCTTTCAAAGAAATGTTCGTCTTCCCTGTCATTGACCGAAAACTCAACGATCGTAACATCGGGTTTAAACCTTAAAAGATCGTCATCCACCCTTGATACTCCAAGATCCGATCCCGTTCCGCCTATGCCGGCATTCACATAATTGACATGGATCTTCGGGAAAGTTCTTTTAAACCAGCTGTACACAAGATATGCATAGCAGGTCTTTTCGGTGGATGCCAGTGACCCCTGTGTGATCGAGCCTCCGATAAAACCTATTGTGATATCTTCACCGTTTAAAGCCTTTACAAAAGTGTTCTTTAACCGTGTGGTATCACCGATATTTTTTACACCCTTTTCAAAATCGATCCCATACATAATAAGTTATCTTATCCCAATCTCAGTATCGTTATCGTTAACGCAACTGTTAGTCTTTATATAATCAACAACCTGATCGATCTCGGTGAACGCAAGACCCACATAGCTGTCCGCGCAGCCGTAATACAAAGCTATCTTTCCGCTTACCGGATCGTGTATCGTAGCGCAGGGGAAACATACATTGGGCACAAAGCCTCTCTCTTCATACCATTCCTCGGGAGTGAGCAGGAAGTTCTCGCAGCGGTATTTAACGATCGAAGGATTATCGATATCAAGGATCGCTCCGCCGATAGAATATACAAAACCGTTACATGTTCCGCTTACGCCGTGGTAGAACAATAACCAGCCTTCCGTAGTCTCAATGGGTGCCGCGCCTCCGCCGACTTTGACGGACTGCCACCATTTATCGTTGGGCGACATTACGTGACGATGCTTGCCCCAATATATCATGTCGGGCGATTCGCTTATAAATATGTCGCCGAAAGGTGTATGGCCCGAATCCGAAGGACGGGACATCATCATATAGTTACCGTGGATCTTTCTCGGGAAAAGAACGGCGTTTCTGTTAAACGGAATAAAAGGATTTTCGATACGGGTAAATGTCCTGAAATCCTTTGTGGTGGCAACACCTATGGATGCACCGTAGAAATCTCCGCACCAGATTATATAATATGTGTCTTCAACCTTAACAAGTCGCGGATCGTATGCGTAATGCGGCATAAAAGGCTCACCCTTTTCATTTACGAAAGGAACCTTCTCCTTATCAAAATCCCAATGGATCGCGTCCTTACTCCTGCCAAGATATACATAAGGTCTTCCGTTTGTCTGCTCTCCTCTGAAAACTCCTATAAAACCGTCTTCAAAAGGCATTACCGCACTGTTGAATATCCTTGCGACTCCTTCAACCGGATTTCTGCCGACGATGGGGTTTTCGGTATATCTCCAGACAGGCGCTCCTTTAAGGCCTTCGGGCTTTTCCTGCCAGGGTACGTTGGGGACCGGCGGGCAGTTTAACATCTTTACATT